>WLQV01000029.1 GCA_009697555.1 Actinomycetota bacterium
CTGCGCTCTTGATTGCACTAGGAGTACTCGCACTACACTCAGCCCTATGACCAAAATCCTGAAAGATTCTGCTGGTGTTGTTGTCGAAAAAGGTGGAAAGTATTTTCGCCTCAGCCATTCCCTCTCTGATTTACTCGCAATGTCACTTGAAGAGGCGAAATCAATTGTGGAGTCAGCAAATAAGGAGATTCCAGAGAGCGCGCATTGGCTTGCACCAGTTGATAGTGGACAGGAAGTCTGGGCATGTGGTGTTACTTATCTGCGCAGCAAAGTTGGTCGTATGGAGGAGTCAGATATTCCCGATCTCTATAGCCGGGTTTATGACGCAGAACGTCCTGAGATTTTCTACAAGACTGCAGGTTGGCGCGTTATCGCCAATGGCGAAAAGGTGGGCATTCGCAAAGATTCTGGTTGGGATGTACCAGAAGGTGAAGTAGTTCTCGTTGGTAATGCTCATGAAGAGATTTTTGGTTATGCAGTCGGCAACGATGTGAGCTCTCGCTCCATCGAAGGTGAGAACACGCTCTATCTGCCACAAGCAAAGGCTTATGAAAAAGCGTGCTCACTTGGATCATGGATTGTTCCTGCGTGGGATGTTAAGGAAGCAGTTTTTCCTATCGCGGTAAAAGTCGAGCGCGCTGGCACAGTGGAGTTCCAAGGTGAATCATCTTCTTCACAACTCAAGCGCACCTTCGCAGATCTGATGCACTGGATGTACAAGACCTTGCCGATGCCACATGGCGTATTTCTCTTTACCGGAACTGGCGTTGTTCCTGATGCCTCATTTACTCTGCATGAAGGCGATGTCGTAACAATCTCTGCTGGCCCACTCGGAACTTTAGTAAACACGATCGAATATGTGGCGAAGGGATAAGAAATGGCAAAAACTGAAGTCTTTGACTCTCGATTTAATTTATTAGGTGAAGGCCCAACCGCCACTGGCGCTAAAAATGAGCTTATTACGTGGGTAGATATTCACGGCAAGGCAGTCAAGTGGCGCAACGCGCTCACTGGCGAGACTGGTGAATTCTTAACGGATGAGCATGTGGGATTTCAGATTGCGACAAAGAGCGGCGGCCACATTTTAGGAACGGTCAATGGCCCAATTCTGCGCGCTGCAGATGGAAGCACTAAGACTTTAATTACTCGTGAAATCTGCGATGGCTATAACCCAAAGCAAATCGTTCGTTGGAATGATGCAAAAGTCGGCCCAACTGGCGATCTCTTCTTAGGCACTATGGCTTATGACTTCAATCCTAATGTCGGTGCGTTCTATCAAATGAATAGCACCGGAACACATCTGCGCCGTCTCTTTGGTGATGTCACCATCTCCAACGGTATGGATTGGAATACAGCAGGAACTCTGATGTATTACGCCGACACTGTTCTCAAGCGCCTTGATGTATTTGATGTTGTGGAGCGCGACATTATTAATCGCCGCACTCTCGCGCATTTCGATGAATCATTGGGATTGCCGGATGGTCTCTGCACCGATGCAAATGACAATATTTGGATTGCCTTCCATGGCGGCGGTGCAATCCGTTGCATCGACCACACCAGCGGCAAAATCATCGACCAAGTGGAGATTCCTTGCCCTGATGTCACATCCTGTGTCTTTGGCGGAGAGAATTTGGATCAGATGTTTATCACCAGTTATGGTGAGATCGCAGATCGTCAGACCTACCCAGAAGCGGGAATGATCCACGTAGCAACACCAGGTGTTAAAGGTAAGAAGACCAATCTCTTCGGTGCGTAAGTAAGAAAGTAGGAGTAAATGAAGAAACTCGAAGGTCGACATGTCCTTGTCACCGGTGGCTCAATGGGAATTGGTGCTGCCTGTGTGCGCGATGCAGCAGAGAATGGTGCCCGAGTCTCCTTCGTCGACATCAACATCGAAGCAGGTCAAGCATTTGCCGCGCAGATGCGCAGCGAGGGATTTGAAGTGGAATTTGCTGAAGGCAACGTTGCAGATTTCGAGAACCTTAAAAAGGGAATTGATTCACTGATTGCAAAATTTGGTGATGTTTATGGCTTGGTCAATAACGCCGGTGTGAATTCATATGCCGATCCAGTTGAGATGACTGATGAGCAATGGGATGCATTCTTTAACGTAGATCTCAAAGGCATGTGGCTTGCAGCTAAATTAACTATTCCAGGTATGAAGCGCGCTAAAAAAGGCGCAATCGTTAATGTGAGTTCGATTCACGGCCGCCTTGCCTATTACAACTTCTTTCCATACAGCGCTGCAAAGCATGCAGTCATTGGCATGACTCGCAATTTAGGTGTCGATCTTGGCAGCCAAGGAATCCGCGTCAATGCCGTTTCTCCTGGTTACATCATGACTCCACTTGCTCAGGGTTGGTATGACTTAGATCCAACTCGTTACCCCGAAGCAATTGCCAAGCAGCCGATGGGTCGCGTTGGCGAAGCACATGAAGTAGCAAAGGTAGTTTCCTTCCTCCTCTCTGATGATTCCTCTTTTGTGAATGCATCCGACTGGGCAATCGATGGCGCCTTCGGCGCAAGAATGGCGTAACCATGAGACTCAAAGGCGAACACTTAATTGTTACTGGTGGCTCAATGGGCATCGGTGAGGCAGTTGTAATCGATGGCGCACAAGAAGGTGCGAAGGTAAGTTTCTTCGACATCGATGTAGCTCGCGGCAAAGCACTTGCCGATCGCCTCAATGGCGAAGGTTTTCAAGTGCATTTCGAAGAGGCAGATGTCTCTAAGTTTGATCCCTTCAAAGCAGCCTTCGATAAGTGCGTTGCAAAATTTGGTCCAGTAACAGTTGCTTGCTCTAACGCTGGTCGCAATTCTTATGCCGATCCAGTGGAGTACACCGAAGATGAATGGCACGATTTCTTTAGCTTGGATTTGAAATCAAGTTGGTATGTTGCAAAATTATGTCTGCCCGAGATGCGCAAGGCCAAGAAGGGTTCGATTGTCTTGATCTCTTCCATCCACGGTCGCATGACATTTCCTAATTACTTCCCATACGCGGCTGCAAAGCATGGCCTCATCGGTCTAGCTAAGAACTTGGCCGTGGATGAAGGAAAACATGGCATTCGCTTCAACACCGTGTCACCCGGATTTACATTGACGCCACTTCTTAAGAGTTGGCTCGATAGCGAGCCACCATCACGTGCGGAAGCTGCAATGGCCGCCCAACCTCTAGGTCGCATGGGTGAGCCAAGTGAGATTGCAAAGGTCGTTAACTTTGTTCTCTCCAGTGAAGCTTCTTTTATGAATGGCGCAGATCTCATGGTCGATGGTGGTCTTCACTCACGATTTGCCTCCTAAGGTATAGCCATGAAAATCACTAAAGTTGAAACACTTCGCCCACTTGCCCATCCCTCATCGCTCTGGATTCTGCTCCACGATGAAAAGGGCAATGTTGGTTTAGGTGAAACTTTCTTTAGCGCATCAACTATTGAAGAGTATGTTCACGCAATTGCTGCGCCACTTCTCTTTGGATTAAAAGCTGCACATCCTGAGAATGTACAACTTGCGCTTATGCCATACGTTGGTTTTCAAGCTGGCGGCATTGAGATGCGCGCACTCGGTGGCATCGACATTGCGATTTGGGATCTCTGGGGTAAGCGCCTCAATGCACCACTTGCTGAATTACTCGGTGGCAAGGTGCGCGAGAAGGTAAAGATTTACAACACATGTGCCGGTAATTCCTACATGAAGAAGACATCGGTACAGAACTCCAGCAATTGGGGCGTGGGCGAGGCGAAAGAGAAGAGTTACGAAGATCTCGATGCCTTTATGAATCGCCCCGCAGAACTTGCGCGCGATCTCTTTGATTCTGGTGTTAAGGGAATGAAAGTCTGGCCATTTGATCCAGCTGCAGAGCGCACCGCAGGTGCTGCGATCTCGCAAGATGAGCTCGATTTCGGTGTCAATGTTATTTCGCAGATTCGCAATGAAGTTGGCGATGGCATGGACATCATGGTCGAAATGCATGGACTATGGACTCGTCCAGTTGCCGAAACAATTATGAATGCTTGTGCGCCATACAATATTTTCTGGTTTGAAGATCCAATTCGTCCTGATGCATTCGATGCAGTTGCTAATTTGCGTCAATCAACTGGTCTACCAATTGCCACCGGTGAAACATCGACTGGTCGCCGTGGAATTTTGCCATTACTACAACAAAATGCCGTTGATTACATCACCTTAGATGTGCAATGGAGTGGCGGCCTTACTGAGGCGCGCAAGATGGCCTCTCTTGCTCAAACTTTTGCCACACCAATTGCACCGCACGATTGCACCGGCCCTGTCGCACTTGCTGCCTGCACTCACTTAGTTCTTGCAACTCCTAATGCACTGATTCAAGAAACTGTTCGTGCCTTTATTAATACTTGGTACCAGGATTTTGCCACTGGCATTCCACCGATTGCAGATGGCAACATCTCGGTCTCTGACGCACCTGGCCACGGCGTGCATTTACAAGAGTGGCTCTTTAAAGATAAAGAAGTCATCGTTCGTACGAGCAAAGGATAAATAGAGTGAGCATCGACGCCCAAGTACTTAGCGCGCACCAAGCCTGGCTGGAATATCGCACCTGGGATCGGAGCAAAGTTGTTGCACTCCTTGAAGCAATTGCTGATTCACTCGATGGCGCAAAAGCTGAGTTAGTTCCCGTTGCAATGGCCGAAACAAATCTGCCAGAGCCTCGCCTTACTGGCGAAGTTGGTCGCACTACTGGTCAATTGCGTTTGATGTGCGCCGCTGTGAAAGATCCAAGTTATCTCGACATCACTATCGATTCTGCTGATTCAACTCTGACGCCACCGCGACCTGATCTGCGCATGAAGACGCTGCCACTTGGTGTGGTTGCAGTATTTGGTGCGAGTAATTTCCCATTCGCATTTGGTGTTGCAGGTGGCGATACCGCATCAGCACTTGCTGCTGGGTGCGCAGTTGTTATTAAAGTAAATCCTGGTCATCCAGAGGTTTCCCGGTTAGTTGCAGCCAAGATGATCGCCGCAGCAAAGAGCGTCGGTGCGCCTGATGGTTTAATTTCAATCGTTGAAGGCGTCGCCGAAGGTATGCAATTGGTCAAGCATCCATTGGTAAGCGCTGTTGCATTTACCGGATCCACTCATGGTGGTCGCGCGCTCTTTGATGCAGTCAATCAACGCGAAGTACCAGTTCCTTTCTACGGTGAACTTGGTGGACTCAATCCAATGTTTGTTACCAAGGCTGCAGCTGCGGCAAATGCCAAGGCCATTGCAGAGGGCTTCGTTGGTTCGATCACGATGGGTGCTGGACAGTTCTGCACTAAGCCAGGTTTTCTCGTTGTAGAAAACGCTGATGCAATCGCTGCGGAGACTCAAGCATTTGTCTTTGGTGCACCAGGGCAGAAGCTTCTCAATCCACAGATTCGCGAACGTCACGACTCGATTCGCCACGAGATGAGCAACGTTCCTGGGATGACACTTGTCGCACAGAACATGCATGGTGAAGACACCGCTGTTTCGGTATTTCGCATTAGCGCAAAAGATTTTCTCTTTCATCGCAAGCAGGCACAGCGCGAGGTATTTGGCCCAACTGCAGTAATTATCGATTGTGCATCCACTGCCGAATACATGGAGGTTGCTCACTCATTCACTGGCACACTCGCCAGCGGCATTCATGGCGTGGAAAATGACAGCACAATTCCAGCCGGACTCTTGTCACTACTCGAGCAGATCAGCGGTCGTATTGTCTGGAATCAATGGCCAACTGGTCTTGCAGTTACTTGGGCGATGCAACATGGCGGACCATACCCAGCATCAACTAATTCACTCTTTACATCTGTTGGTGCAAAGGCGTTACTTCGCTTTCGTCGCCCTGTCACTTACCAGAACTTCCCGCAAGGACTCCTTGCAGCAGAACTTCGCGATGGATCTGCAGAATTGAAGAGCGCTCGAGTCAACGGAAAATAACATGGCTGCGCTTTGGGTTGGCTTAGATGTTGGTACATCTGGCGTCAAAGCAATTGCAGTTGATGACAATGGCGCAGTGGTTGCACGCGGTGAAGCCAATTACCCAATTCAGGGTGAAGGTGTAATTGCAGAGCAAGATCCACTCCATTATGTCGATGCAACTATTGCCGCAATTGCCCAACTTGGCACAATAGAGATTTCAGGAATTGGCATCTGTGGTCAGACTCCAACCTTGGTTCTTGTAGATAGTGCGAATAATCCAGTAACTCCAGCTATTACTTGGCGGGATTCTCGCGCTAAGAGTGAGAGCGATGAATTAAAGGCAAAGTTTGGCAAATCTTTAGAGCAATTTGGCGTAGATAATGTTTTCGAACCCAGTCAATTACCAGCAAAGTTGCTCTGGTTATCTCGCAATAAACCAGAAGTACTCAGCAAAGCGCGCTGGGCTCTACTTCCCAAGGATTACATCGCACTCTTACTTACCGGTGTTGCAGTGAGTGATCCATGGTCGTGCAAAGGGCTAGTCTCGTTGAAAACTAGGAAGCCAGTTGCTGAAGTTATTGAATTTATCGGGATCACTGAAAGCTTGGTTCCACCGCAATTGGATCCTTGGCAATTAGGCGGCCTAGTTACTCAAGCCGGTGCGCAGGAGTTTGGTCTGCGCGAGGCAATTCCAGTAGCAGTTGGTTGGAGCGATGCACTTGCCGGGATGGTGGGAATTGGCGCACCAGTAAAAGCGATGAGTTTTATTCTCACTGGTACATCCGACATCATCGGCTCATCGCACAATAAAAAGAGTGAGCCAGTAAATGGCATCTATCAAGTTTCCAGTGCAAGTAGTCCACTCACTATTGATTTCGGTCCTACGCAATCCAGCGGGGGATCCCTTGTCTGGTTGGCCGAAGAGAGCAAGTGCAGCGTTGGTGAATTAGTTGAGTTGGCTGCAAAGGCTGAAACTGATGCATTCTTCTTACCTTTTATTGGTGGCGAACGTGCACCGCTCTGGAATTCACAACTGCGCCAGAGATTTATCGATCTGCCTGAGATCGCAACGCTAGGGGAGAGAGCGCTAGCGGTGATGAAAGGTGTCTGCCTGAGTGATCGCCATGTACTTACTTATTCGTGGAAGAGCGCAGAGAAAAGCGATCAAATAAATTTAGCGGGCGCCAATATCGAACATGCCGCGTGGCTTAAAGCCCGCCGCTATGTCTTTACCGAAAAACTAATAATGCATAAAGAACCACAACTGCCCGCACTTGGTGCTGCAATGTTGGCAATGAGCGCAGCTAATGGAGAGCCACTAGTGAGCGCATTTGAGAAGTTACATGGTGAGATTGAAGTTCAAGAAAGCGTTGCCCAGGGTAATCAAGATGAGTTATTTGCGCGCTATCTTGCCGCAGTTGAGCTGGAAGTTAAAAGTTTAGAATCTTAGATTCGAGTGGATGTTCGCTAGAAATCATGCGAATCGTGTTGGAGCGAGAGCGCATCACAATCGATTGTGAAGTGATGTGGGTGCCGTGAAAGCGCACACCATTGAGCAATTCGCCATCCGTAATACCTGTCGCAGCAAAGAAAACATCATCGCCAGTCACTAAATCGTTAGTGGTAAATACCTTGCTGAGATCGAGATTAGCCGCTTGCGCGCGCTCTTTCTCCACACCGTCTTTGGGGCGAAGGCGACCTTGAATAGTTCCACCTAAACACTTCATGGCACAGGCGGCAATGATTCCTTCGGGTGTGCCACCAATTCCCATGAGCATGTCGATACCAGTATTTGGCCGCGCTGCCATGACTGCACCGGCAACGTCGCCATCGGTGATGAACTTAATGCGCGCACCTGCATCGCGAATATCTTTGACTAATTGATCATGGCGCGGACGATCTAATACAACAACGGTGAGTGCCGATACATCCATACGCTTTGCTTTTGCTACGCGCTTGAGATTTTCGGCAACTGGCGCGGTGATGTCGACAACATCGGCAGCTTCTGGCCCTACGACAATCTTCTCCATGTAGAAAACTGCAGATGGATCAAACATCGCACCGCGTTCGGCAACTGCAATTACAGAGATCGCATTATTCATACCTTTAGCGGCAAGTGTGGTGCCGTCGATTGGGTCTACTGCAACATCACAGAGGGGACCGGTGCCATCGCCAACTTGCTCACCATTAAATAACATCGGCGCATTATCTTTTTCGCCTTCACCAATAACAACAACGCCATTCATCGCAACAGTGCTAATCATTCGTCGCATTGCATCAACTGCAACTTGGTCGGCGCCCTCTTTATCGCCGCGGCCAGACCACTTCGATGCTGCGATCGCAGCAGTTTCAGTAACGCGGACTAATTCCAGTGCCAGGTTGCGCGAGGGTAGCGATGTGGGCATGAGCGTAAATCTATCGTAGATGCCATACTTGCCGACATGGGAAAGGTACGAGTTGGCGTAATTGGTGCGGGAAGTTGGGCAATCGCCTCACATTTACCGAATCTGGCTAAACATCGCGACGACATAGAGTTCGTTGGAGTATCACGCCTTGGCGCTGAGACGCTTAAGAAAATTCAAGATGAGTATGGATTTAAAGTCGCATCAGAGGATTATCGCGATGTCATCAACGCCGGAATTGATATCTGCGTTATTGGATCGCCAACTGGATTTCATCACGAACATGCCAAAGCCGCCCTGGAAGCTGGTGCACATGTCCTATGTGAAAAGCCAGTCACCATTGATCCGAAAGAGGCGTGGGATCTCGATGCGATTGCAAAGCGAGTCGATCGCCATTTAATTATCGCCTTTGGTTGGAATTACTTTCCGATGATGGTGCAAGCAAAAGAATTGATGGAAAAACATGGAATCGGCAATCTCGAACAG
>WLQV01000003.1 GCA_009697555.1 Actinomycetota bacterium
CAAAGGCTGCATTGAGTGCGCGCCACTGTGCCGGAGTGACAAGGTCGGCAACTTTGCTCCACCTTCTACTTCCCGTAATGCTCGCTTCGACCTGAGCAACTGGCAGCTTTAAAATTGGCGCAGCAATTCGCGCTGCAACTTTTGGATTTTGGATCAGAGTTTGATCTGCAACAACTCGCACCGACGAGACACTTCGCGCAAATTCAACACCATTAATGTCGGTGATTGTGCCGCGGGGTGCTGGCATGGTGCTGGTCATCATAATTTCATTCATGGCTCGTTGAGAGAGTGAACTTGCTTCAACTGCTTGAATCTGAACTAATCGAATTCCAAATGCAGCAAAAATTACCGCAACGGCAGCAATCAACATCCGCATCCGACTACTTGATAAGGAGAGGTTGCCCATATTATTTACTCACCTCCGCGGGAGATAAGTCGAGGAAAGTTGGATTAAGACCAGGCTTCATTCCTAATTTCTTGGCGGCAAGTGCAAGGTGTGATGGATCTGCTGCATCTGCCAGTTGATTTTCCAAAGCATCACGTTGGTCACTCAGCAGAACCGCCTGGCGTTGCAACGCACTCAAGGCAAATGCATCTTTTATTAGGAAGGTTTGAATGGCCAAAGTCAGCACTAAGCCGCCAACTAAAATCGTAGTCATTCCTAAATAGAAAACCTGGGTGCGAGCTTTTGCTTCATCCTCTTTCTCCGGAACAATCCGAAGGGCGGCGCGATTGGACTTATGGATAAATAATTGGCCCGACCGGGTCAGGGCTGGAACGAAATCTGCGATCGCCATTACGCAGCCACCCGTTCTATTGCACGGAGTTTTACTGAGGTCGAACGTGGATTGCTGGCTTGCTCATCATCACTTGCCGATTTACTTCCGCGAATAACGAGCGCAAACTTCGCAGCTAATTCAGGAATCTCCACTGGCAATTCGCGCGGGGTGCCAGATGCTGTTGCGACTGTGAAAAACTCTTTAACAATCTTGTCTTCTAGCGATTGGAAGCTCATCACAACCAAGCGACCGGAAATCGCCAATAGTTCTAGGGCTTGTGGAATGGCCGAAGTGATCGCATCGAGCTCGCCATTGACTGCAATACGAAGGGCTTGGAAGGTGCGCTTTGCTGGATTGCCACCGGTACGACGAGTTGCAGCAGGAATCGCCTTCTTTACTATTTCAGCTAATTCGATGGTGTCGGTGAGCTGCGATTTCGAGCGTCGTTCAATGATCGCATCGACAATTCGTGGTGCAAATTTCTCTTCGCCAAAGTTGCGAAGAATCGCTACTAATTCTTCACGTGAATAGGTGTTGATAATTTCACCGGCAGTAATTCCCTGTGAGGCATCCATACGCATATCAAGTGGAGCTGAGTGGGAATACGCAAAGCCGCGATTCTTCTCATCGAGTTGCATTGAAGAAACGCCAAGATCAAAGAGGATGCCGCAGACTTCACTTCTGCCTGTTGCGCGGACAACGGAGGAGATTTGATCAAATACTGCATGTGTCACAGTGATACGATCGCTAAATTCTGACAAATTTGCTTGAGCGATAGCGATGGCAGCAGTGTCGCGATCAATAGCAATTATTCGTAATTGAGGAAATTTTTGGAGAAGTGCCCTGCTATGTCCGCCTAAACCTAAAGTAGCATCGACGACAACAGCTTCGCCGCCTTGCGCAATTGCACTTTCAATTGCGGGTGCAAGGAGCGATAGACATTCATCAAGCATTACCGATACATGTTCTGCCATCTTCGCTCCCCCTTTCCATTACTGCCTTACCTAGTGATGCGTTAACTGCTACTGCGTTACAACTTTGCTGATGTTTTCTATCTCCTCATCACCTCTGGTCACTGCCGGCCGACGGATCTCGTAACGGCGCCGGGGAAGGGGCGCCGTTCTTGAAGGTCGGCAGTGGCCACAAGTGATGAATAAATCTGAGTTAGAACAACCCTGGGAATACCTCCTCAGAAACATCAGCAAAACCCTTTTCGCGATCGGAGAGGTACTCACTCCATGAAGTTGCATCCCAAATTTCAACGCGAGTGTTTGCGCCGATAACAACGCATGCTTTTTCTAATCCGGCATAAGTACGAAGGCCTTGCGGAATTGTTACGCGACCTTGACGATCTGGAATTTCATCGTGTGCGCCGGCAAACATCACACGCATGTAATCGCGAGCTGATTTTGCAGTGACTGGCGCTTGTCTTAGCTGCTCTGTGATGGTTGCAAATTCATCGCTAGGAAATACATACAAGCAACGCTCTTGTCCTTTAGTAATTACTAAACCTTTTGCAAGATCATCGCGAAATTTCGCGGGAAGAATGAGGCGACCTTTTTCATCGAGGCGGGGTTCATGCGTGCCAAGAAACATCGGTGAATCCCCCCTTCCCCAAGGTGATGGATCCCCACTTTACTCCACTTTCCCCCTATTTCAACCACCTACCTCCCTTTGGAGCCCCACCCCTCCCCACATGAAAAAGACCCCCGAACCCGGTGCGGGTCGAGGGTCGAGCGCGAGCGCTTTAGCTATTAATTATCGAAGTTGCGGCGATCCCAGCGTGATTCCATGCGTGAGGCCCAGGTGCTGCGCTTGGCTTTGGCCGCCTTGGGGCCGCCGCCACGGAGGGCGCCAACAAGAACTGAGATAGCACCAATCGCCATAATGACTCCGCCCAAGGCGATAAGGAAGCCGAGAATTCCAATAACGGTCTGCTTTGAGATGAGGCCGGCGAAGAGGGTGGCGATACCGCCAACAATTATTGCCACGCTCACGAGCAGGCGCGAGCGTCCTGGATAGAGGCGGGTTCCGGTGAGGGCGCCGACCAAGGCAGGGTCATCTACAGAGAGGGCTTCTTCCATCTCTGCAAGAACTCTGCGTTCATTCTCCGATAGCGCCATGTTGGTAAGGATAGAACAGTTTCTGGCTCCCTGACTACTCCAATTCGCGCTCTGGCCCCTGTGAAGTTCCACCGAGTTTCTCATACGGTGGGATTAGCCGAGCTGGGTGGACGCTGCCACCGCCAAAACGATTGCGCGCCTTATCCAGGGCGGTCTGTACATGGCGCCAACTCTTATCGCGCTCATCAAAACTCATCTGCTCCGGTGCATCTTCGCTGAAATTCTCTAAGGCAACGCCAATAAGTCGCAACCGCGCACCTTCAATTTTCAATGCAAGGTAGAGCCCCTTAACAACTTCATAAGTGTCATGTGCGGTGTTAATTGCAAGTGGCAGAGTCTTTGAACGATTGATGGTCGTGAAATCTGCGTAGCGAACTTTGATCGAAATAGTCTTTGCAAATAAGCCACTCTCCCGTAATCGAGCAGTGGCCTTTTCGGTAAGTCGAAGAAATTCCTGTAAGAGAATCTCTGGATCATCAATGTCTCGCGCAAATGTCTGTGCTGCGCTAATACTTTTTTCGGGTTCGTTGGGTGTGACATCGCGATAGTCACGTCCCCATGCCAATTCATAGAGTGAAGCGCCACTTGCTTCACCCAGTGCACGAATGAGTGTGGAGCGCGGTGTATCAGCTAATTCCTTTACGGTGCGCAACCCTAGCCGTTCGAGTGATTCGGCAGTCTTAGGACCAACTCCCCAAATGGCGCTGACGGGCAATGGGTGGAGAAATTCTAAAATTCGATCTGGTGCAATCTCTAAAATTCCATTGGGTTTGCAGCGTCCAGAGGCGAGCTTGGCGATAAATTTTGAAGGTGCAATTCCCACTGAGCAGGTAATGCCCTCTTGCGATTCCACTTGAGCCCGGATGGCAATAGCAATTTCTCGCGGCGTACCTTTTAAGCGAAGTGAGCCGGTGACATCGAGGAATGCTTCATCGAGTGAGAGCGGTTCAACGAGTGGAGTGAAGGAGTGAAAGATCTCCATGACGCGTTCGGAGATTTCTGAATATCGATGATGCTCTGGTGCTACAAATATTGCATGTGGCGCTAATCGTTTGGCACGTCCGACTGGCATCGCAGCTCGAATGCCGAAGGTACGCGCTAAGTAATTGGCAGAGAGAACAACGCCGCGCGCTCCTGCGCCAACAACAACGGCCTTGCCTTTGAGCGATGGGTTATCGAGTTCGGCCACTGATGCATAGAAAGCATCCATGTCGATGTGGAGAATCGATGAAATCTCACTCATGATACGAGCGTACTTTGATTAGCACGCCATTTTCCGTATACATCAGCTAAATCCCATGCGCCAGTTGCACGAAGTGAGATACCGCGCGCACCAGTGCGGCGCACGATGCCACGAATTAAGAAGAGCGTGCTACTAAAAAGCACTGGACCGCACTCTCGCTGCGCATCTGTGAAGAATGTAATGTCGCTGCAACCATAACCATCATCGATCGTAAGAAAGATCACCCGATTGCCAGAGCGCACTGGTGGTGTTTGCAGCGCAACTCTGACGCCAGCGACGAGGATGGATGATCCCGATCGTTGAGTGAGTAGATCGGCAGAGCGCACTGCACCGATTGCATTGAGAAATGGTGCATAGAACTCAATGAGATGGTGCGAGACCTCCATACCTAGCTGCTCGACTTCATGACGGACTTTCTCATCGGCGTGGAGATCGGGCAGGCCACTTGCACTCAATGGTGGCGTTGGAAAACCTAAACCTAATTGAGTACTGCCAGCTCGATTGCGTTTGCGTGGGCCACTTCCAGCGCGATAGAAATCTTGGAGATGAAGTAAGAGATCGCGTCGATTGATACCGCTCTCTTCTGCATGAAGTGAATGAATGCGATCGAATGCGCCGACGAGAATAAGGCGTTCGGTAATGGGTTCGGAGACATTGCTGCGATGGAGAAAATCGATGAGATCTTCATAAGGTTGTCCTGCAATAATTCCAGCAACTTCCGCATCGCTAATGCCATTGAGATCACCGAGTGATAACCGAATTGCATAACCACGTGCATCAGGCAGGGAGAGTTCCTTTCCGGTACTTGCGCTATTAATCACCGCTACCGGCGTAGGTGCGGTATCGGGATCGCAACGTTCGACTCGATAACTATCGCTAGAGAGATTGATATCCAGTGGTGCAATTGAAATCCCCCACTGCTTTGCCTCATCGATAATGACGCGCTTGGGATACATCCCTGGATCGTGGGTAAGAACACCTGCCAGAAATGCTGCGGGATAGTGGCGTTTGAGCCAGGCAGATTGATAGGTCGGAAGTGCGAAAGCTGCAGCATGTGCTTTACAGAAACCAAAGGCGGCAAAGGCGCGAAGTACCTCCCAGACCTTATCGATCACGCTACTTTCATAACCGCGCGCTAAGCAGGCTGAATAGAACCAATCGCAGACTTGCTGCTGCCCTTCGGCACTTCCTAAAGCCCGACGCTTCTCATCGCCAAGTGCCAAAGATGCACCACTCATAGTGGAGATGATCTCGATTACCTGTTCATGAAAGACAACAACGCCTTCGGTGGGTGCCAAAATCTCATGGAGATCGGGATGAATAATCTGCGCACTTGCCCATCCGTGACGCGCGCGCAGAAATGGCGTAATCATGTCGCTCTGCATTGGCCCAGGTCGAAAGAGTGAGATATCAATAATGAGATCTTCAAAAGACTTTGGCGCTAACTTGCCCACTAACTCGCGCTGTCCCGGACTTTCAATTTGGAAGATTCCAATAGTTCGTGCAGATTGAATGAGGTCGAAGGTAGGTAGATCATCCAGTGGTACTCGATCGATGTCGATAGCAGTGCTCTCACTCCGTGCAATTTCAGCAACGCTATAAGCGATAGCAGATTGCATGCGCACACCTAAAATATCGAGCTTGAGTAAGCCGACCGCTTCGACATCATCTTTATCAAACTCCACCATGGGATAGCCAGCGGCATTGACTTGTAGTGGAACTCGATCGAGAAGTGCGCTATCGGAGAGAACTACTGCACATGGATGCATCGCTAAATGGCGCGGTAGGCCATCTAGTTTTTCGGCTAGCGCAATTGTCATGGCGACGAGTGGTTGAGAGATATTGAGTTGAGATAACTCGGGCAGATTCGCGAGTGCCTGTGAAATATTGCGGGCGCGAATATGTGGCATCGCCTTAGCAAGGAGATCGATCTCGCCAGCGGCCAGACCCAGCGCTGCTCCTGCATCGCGAATGGCATGGCGGGCGCGATAGGTATCGACCATCGCAACGGTGGCGCAGCGCGATGTATTGCCTGGCGTGCTCCACTTTCGATCGCCATAACGTGCAAAAACTAGATTGTAAATTTCTAAGCGGCGGGCAGATTCCACATCAATATCAATGTCAGGTAATTCACGGCGCAGTGGCGAGCAGAAGCGCTCCATTAATAAACCATGGCGGAGTGGATCGACACCTGAGATACCTAAGAGATGACAGATCAATGAACCGGCGCCGCTACCCCGCGCCGCAACGCGGATTCCGCGATCGCGCGCCATCTGCGCAATATCAGCGACAGTTAAGAAGTAACTCTCATAACCCAGGGTGGCCACAGTGGTGAGTTCATCGGCTAGTCGATCGCGCGCTACGGCAAGTGTTTTACTGCTGCTATAGCGCCAATGTAATCCAGCTTCACTGCGCTCTTGTAAGAGTGAGCGCAATTGCTCAGCAGAGTTCGCACCGACAACTTCTGGTTCGGGTAAATAAATTCCGCCTAAGCCAAAATCTTTCTTGGGCGAGAGAATGGAGCGCATCGCTAATTCATGTGTGCTCTTAAGAAGTGCACGACCACTGCGCTCTCCTGCGCTACGTGAAATTTCATCGGCAAGTGCTGCCATCTCTTCACTTGATTTAAGAAATGCTTCGCTATTTCTCCGTTCGACATGGCGCTTATCGAGTGGGCGTAACTTACGTGCCGAATCGAGGATATCGCTGATCGGTGCATCGCTGCGATTGAGCATGCGCACCGCATTGGTGAGAATCGCCGGCAGATCGTGATCGCGGGCAAAGCCCAATAATTGCGCAGCATGTCTAGTAGTAAATGGGCCATTGCCTGGTGCTAAGTGGGAGACACATTCAATAACTTGATCGGCAAAGAGATCGCGCCCATTATTAAAGAGTGCAAGCGCTACTTCACTCTGGCGGGCAGAAATTGCTTGGGCAAGAGGTGAGAGTGGGGTATGAATAAGTGTGAGGTTCTTGGTGTACTCGCTAAAGCGCGCTAAGAAGTGATCGGTGAGATGTGGCGCAGTAATGCGAGTAAGTAGGCCAGATTCGGATACCTCTGAATCAGATGTATGAAGGGCGGTACTTAATCGACAGAGCGAGCGCCATCCTCCTTCGCTGCGCGCGAGAAGTGTGACGCGACCGCTGCTCTTATATTTTTCAGAGTGGTAGCCAAGGTTGAGTCCGATGATTGGTGCAATGCCGGCTCGCACAGTTGCTTGAATAAAACGAATTGCACCAGCCAGGCTATCGCGATCGGTGAGTGCAAGTGCTGGTGCTTCATATTCAATGCTCCGAGCAACAAGGGCATCGGGTGGCGTTGTTCCATATTTAAAGGAGTAGGAACTCACAACATTGAGATGGATAAAATTTTTCATTCTGATCTGAACTTAAATACTGCGGATGAGCCAAGCGCCACTTGCTTCATCGCGCTCTAATTCAAATGTGACAACTGCCCCGATTGGAGCTGCCTCTACTCGCCAGAGTGCGCGAGCGCGATCATCGGGGCGAAGCACACCATCGCTAATGTGGTTCCACCACTCTCCTGACTCGCACCAGCGAGAGAGAGTTGTATGTACGCGAAAGCGCCGTCCGTTAAATGTGAACTCGATCGGGCTCTGGCCATCGATAAGAACATCATGGGTAAGACGGGCCGGTGGCGGCGCTGGTATATCTCTTTTTTCGAACATTTGTTCGAAAAGTACCCGTAACCTCCGACATTGGCAAGGCAGGCAGGCGCGCCAGAGCGGCAAAATGGTTGAACTTTCAACTATCTACGCTACGCTCGAAAGGTACACAAACAACCCTGGTAAAAATGCCAGATTTAAGGAGCACCATGTCAGCAGTACTCGCAATTGGGCGCATTCTCTTTGCCCTCATCTTTATCAACTCAGGTATCAGCCACCTCACCAAGCTCGAAGCTATGACTGGCTATGCCAAGTACAAGAAAGTCCCAGCAGCCAAGCTCTCAGTCATCGTTTCCGGATTAATGATCCTCGTTGGCGGAATTTATGTAGCACTTGGTATCTACGCCGATCTTGGCGCACTTCTTATCGCGATCTTCCTGATTCCTACCGCACTCATCATGCATACCTTCTGGAAAGAAACTGATCCAACTGCAAAGCAGAATGCAAGCATCAGCTTCTTTAAAGATATCGCACTCGCCGGTGCAGCGCTCATGATCTTCGTAATGGTCGGCAGCGGTGCAGATTTCGGTTGGCACATTACATCTGCATTCTTTAACTTCAAATAAGACCAAGTACTCCAGAAGCGCCGCGTTGCCATTGGCAGTGCGGCGCTTCTGTCATGATTGAGCAATGAGCGCTCTGACCCTGCTTGGTGCACTGAGTGCAGGTGCATTTATTGGGGCGGTCCTAGGATTCATCGGCGCAGGTGGGGCCATGCTCTCAGTACCGATTCTGATTTATCTCTTTAACTTCACTCCCCATCACGCATCAACGGCTGCGCTACCCATCGTCTTTGCCGCAGCTGCTGCTGGTTCGATCTCTAAATTTAAGAGCAAAGATGTCCTCATCAAAGAAGCCACTGCTATTTGGGCCCTTGGTTTAGTAACAAACATTGGTGGCGCAGTTATTTCGCATCACCTGAGCGATACAACAATTCTTACCGGCTTTGCACTAGTCCTCTTTCTAGCTGGTGGCTCAATGTTGATCAAACCCATCGCGGATAATCCCGAAAAGAAAATGTCGCCAGCGATCTTGCTCCTTGTCTCGCTAGTGATTGGCTCCATGACGGGAATCTTTGGAATCGGTGGCGGCTTCTTAGCTATTCCAGTCCTAGTGCTCTTCTTTCATACTCCTCAAAATAAAGCAGCCGGAACATCCCTTGTCATTATTGCTCTCAACTGCTTCACCGCATTTATTGCACGGTTTTCCACCTGGCATGAGATCTCATGGGGTATTCCGCTCGCTATCGCGCTTTCGGCCATTCTTGTTGCACGTTTTGCATCGCGTGCAAGTTCTCGAGTATCGCAAAGCACCCTTCGTAAGGCATTTGCATTCCTGCTCTTTGGAATCGCCCTCTTTACAATTTTCCACGCACATGGATAGCGCGCGCTTGAAAACCTGCAATTACTAACATCACGCACGGAAATGCCATCGCAATTGGTAGCGAAGTCACTTCCGCAAATAATCCAATTGATGCCGGTCCAATAAAGAATGCACCCAGACTAATTACTCCCACTCGCCCAATTGCTACCGATGGCGCAATTCCCGGAACTGAACTTGCGGCGATGATGAAGGCAGGAAACATCGGTCCGATCCCAAGACCAGCACAGATGAAACCGATGTTAATAATTATCAGAGCGCCAATTCGAGAGTGATCTGAGAGTGGAACTGCAATTGCAATCGAAGTGGCCCAGGCAAGACCACCGGCAAATCCTCCGATTCGAACCACGCGACCTGCGCCCCATTTTGCAAGTGCCCGATCCCCAAGAAACCTTGCAACAATCATTGCAAGTGCAAATGATGCAAATGCACTTGCATACCAACCCTTTGCAATTCCCATATTTTCGCGGAGCAAAATTGCACCCCAATCACTTGCTGCACCTTCGGCGATGATTGCCGCCAGCATGCCAAAGCCAATTCCCCACAGCGCTAGTGCATCTTTGCCGAAGAGTGAAACTTTTCCCGCCATTTCACACTCAGTGCCTTCGTGACCATCGACTTCATCTGGCAGTAAAGAACTATTTGAAACGAGTAGTGCGAAGAAAGCTACCGCTCCAATTGCAACGAGATTTCGTTCCGGTGAAATAATTCGCGAGATGCCACCACCAATAATCGTGGTGAGCAATGAGCCAACGCTCCACATGCCATGGAAGGAGGCCATGTAGCGCGCTTTACTTAACCGCTCCACAGCTACTGCTTGAGTGTTCAGGCAGACATCGAGTCCGGTGTAGCCCATTCCTAATAAAACTAATGCGACAAAGAATCCTGTGCGTGAATGTGTTGTCGCACTCATAGCGATCAGTCCAAAAGAAAGTATTACGCCAGTGAGATAGGCAATCTTTCGCGAACCAAATGTGTGCGCCAATCGCCCAGTAACTTGCGCGCCAAAGAGTGCGCCGCAAGTAGATCCCAGAAGCATGAGCCCCAATTGGCCATTGTTGAGAGCAAGTGAATCCTTGATTTCAGGGATTCGCGGAACCCAGGCCATCGAGACAACGCCCATGAGGAAGAAGGATCCCCATAGAGCGTTGCGTGCTTGATTAATGCGCGAGTGATGCACCATCTGCTGATTTAACCGCATCTTTGCCAATGTTGATCGTTACCAAGATAACAATCGCCGCAAGGGCTAAGAAAATCGCACCAAATTTGAATGCAACGGTAAATCCATGTACTTGAGCAAATGCCTGAAGGTTTTCACCCATTTCGCTGTGTGCCTTCGAATAACTAGTTGCCGCAGTAACTGCAACAGTATTGAGAAGGGCCGCACCAAGTGAGCCACCAATTTGCTGCGATGTATTTACCATGGCACTGGCAACACCAGAATCACGTCCACCGATTCCATGAAGCCCAGTAGTTGCACTAGGAATAAAGACCATCGCTAAACCAGTACTCATAATGACGAGCGCGGGAAGGATGTGTGCGGCATAAGTTGATGTTGGCGTGATTTGCGAGAGAAGTAGCAAACCAATTGCACCCATGAATAGGCCGGTAAGCATTAATGGTCGAGGACCAATCTTTGGCATGAGAACTGAAGAGACTCCAGCAAATGCAATCACGCCAAATGAGAATGGCAAGAAAGCAAAGCCAGATTTCAACGGCGAATAGCCAAGTACTCGCTGCAAGTAAATGCTCAAGAATAAGAACATCGTAAATAGCCCGGCACCAACTAATAGCGTTGCCAGATAAGAACCACCACGATTGCGCTCTGCCAGAACTCGCATCGGAAGAATTGGCCCAGTCGTCTTCGACTCGATGTAGAAGAAGATTGCTAAAAAGACTGCAGCAATAATAAAGAATTGGTAGGTGCTTGATTTGGCCCAGCCATGAGTTGCTGCTTGGCTAAATCCATAAACCAAACTCACTAATCCGATAGTTACTGTAATAGCGCCGGGAATGTCATAACTGTGATCACCCGAAGCTTTAGATTCGTGAATAAATGGAATTGCCAAGACAAGGGCAAGAAGTGCAATTGGAACATTGACACCTAAACACCAGCGCCAACTAAAGTATTGAGTCAGCGTGCCACCGAGAATTAACCCAATGGCCGCTCCGCCACCTGCGATCGCACCATAAACACCAAATGCTTTTGCTCGCTCTTTAGGAATCGTAAAGGTGACATTCACCAATGAGAGTGCGGCAGGTGCAAGTAGCGCACCAAAAACGCCCTGCAGTGCGCGAGCACCAAAGAGCATTCCCTGATTAGCGGCAATTCCACCGAGGGCCGATGCGCCGGCAAAACCAGCCAGGCCAATCATGAAGGCGCGCTTTCGACCGATGAAGTCTGCAATTCGCCCACCCAGTAGAAGGAGTGACCCAAATGCCAGCGTGTATGCAGTAACAATCCATTGGCGATTTGCTGCAGAAATTCCTAAATCCTGTTGTGCATTAGGAATAGCGATATTCACGATTGAACCGTCGAGAACCACCATTAATTGAGAAATTCCAATGACGGCTAACGCGCGCCATCTGTTGGGATCTAAACCATCTTCTACGCGCGCTTTACTCACTGTGCTCCTCTACTTGGGATTGCAAAAATGACTTCTGCGCCGGTTCGACGCAACCTCGGAAGTTTACTGATTGCTCAGCAAAATCTCTTCGTGAAACTCACGCCACCGCTTAGAATCACGATATGGAAGGCATCCTGGAACGAGCCACGGTTAAGCGCGTGCAATCAGCAATTACTACCGCTGGTATGCCAGGCACTGTGATCGCTCTCACCGATTCTGCGCGTACTGCAGCAGAAGCGGCTGCTGCCTTGAATATTGAGGTAGGACAAATTGCTTCATCACTTGTCTTCAAATTGCCCGATGAATCACCACTTCTCATTATTACCAGTGGCCGCCATCGCATTAATACCGAACTTGTTGCAAAGAATTTAGGTATTGCAACTCTTGGTAGAGCAGATGCAGATTATGTAAAAACCGTGAGTGGTTTCTCAGTTGGCGGCGTTGCGCCACTTGCTTGGGTTTCGCCCGCAACAATTCTCATTGATGAAGCACTGAGCGATTATGAAGTTGTGTGGGCCGCAGGTGGTCATCCCCATGCAGTCTTTCCAACAACGTTTGCAGAGTTAATCTCTTGCACAAAGGCTCGGCCAATGATTGTTGGTGATTAACCATGCGCTTGAAGTACGCGCGTAAAGGCAGTGGCGATCCCCTGGTATTTATCCATGGTCTTGGTTCGGCAGCAACCATCTGGCGTTCTTTAACAGAACCACTCGCTAAAGATTTCGACACTATCTCGGTAGATCTGCCAGGACATGGCCAGAGCGATCTACCTGAAGGCATCGATGTCACACCAGAAGCGCTAGCTGATTATGTAATTGAAACCCTCGACCATTTACAAATTAAAACTTTTCACCTTGCCGGCAATTCCCTCGGTGGATGGGTCGCACTCGAACTTGCTGCGAAATATCCCACTCGGGTTCGCTCTCTGGTTGGCTTTGCTCCTGCTGGGCTCTGGCTCACTCCATTTAGGTCGCGATATCCCGGAACGGCACTTCCTCGCATCGTTGCAAAGATTTCATTTCCAATCACCCCACTTATCCTGCGCAGCAAAATAATTAGGAAGTTGGCATTTACAAATATCTCACCAAAAGCCGATCAACTTCAATTCAAAATCTGTCTCGATGCCAGTCGTGCAATTGCAAAATCTCCTGGTTATTACCCAGCATGGAATGGAATGCTCCATCGCAGATTTGATAAGAAAAGTCCTCCATCAATTCCAGTTGCGATTATTTTCGGTGATACTGATAAGACCCTTCCGGCGCACACATCGCAAGAGCGCTCTTTAGCCCCGGCTCAAAGTAATTGGCAGATTTGGCCAGAGTGCGGGCATGCGCCAATGTGGGATGAGCGCGAGAAGTCGATAGCGATAATTTATGAGATTGCAGGCCGTAAATGAAAGTCACTGTTCTCTACTTCTGGCGTATCAATCGCCAATCAATTCCTGCCGCATTCTTTCGAATGGCGCTAGATCGCCGATCGTTGAAGAGATCTACTGGCGTCAGTTTTGCAAAACTCTTGGGCTGCGGCAAAGGAGAGAGCTTTACACCGAGCGATGCCGATCCACGCAGATGGGCAATTTTGATCACTATCGATGAGAGTGCGTTAGTTAAATTCGATAACTCTGCTTTAGTGAAGAGATGGCGGAAAAAATCTACATCTGAATTCCGCGTGATGCTCGATGCAATTTCAGTTCACGGTGAATGGTCCAAGCGCAAGCCATTTGAGATTAGCGCAGCGAAAGATTTTTCTGGAAAAGTTGTTGCAATCACACGAGCGCGGATTGCCTGGCGCCAGACTCTTCGCTTTTGGCGCGCAGTTCCGCCAGTGACATCTGCACTCCATGTGGCTCCGGGATTAATAAAGGCGATTGGAATTGGTGAAGCACCAATTGGTTTACAGGGAACTTTCTCGATCTGGGAATCTGCGGCCGCGGTGCGAGCCTTTGCATATCAAGGTGCGGCACATCAAGGCGCAATCGCGGCAACGAAGGAACATAACTGGTATTCCGAGGAGCTATTTGGTCGATTTGCAGTGCGTGAAGTCCGAGGAACCCTCGAATAGGGCAGACTACTTCTCATGTCACTTCGTCAATTTAACCCGCGGCGCAATCGCCGACGTGGAATTGCACCAGGTGCCAATCGCCTTCTTTTAACTACTTTATTTACCACCATTGCACTTCAAATTTCTTATCCACTACTCGATGGCGACGCACTGCGCTTAGTTACCTTAATTACGGTTTATTGCGCAGCCGCCGCAATGCTGCTCCATGCTCTCTACTCCTATGGCAATCGATACTTCTTCACTTATCTAATTGTGACTTTTATATTTGGCTTCTTAATTGAGGAAATTGGCGTGCGAACCAGTTGGCCATTTGGTCAATATGAATATTCTGATTCACTCGGTATAAAACTTTCACACGTGCCACTTGTTGTTCCCTTTGCTTGGATCATGATGGTTCATCCAGTACTTGTTGCCGCTCGACGAGTAACAAGTAATTGGGCCTTTCTTTATGGTGGGCTACTACTGATGACCTGGGACCTCTTCCTCGATCCGCAGATGGTGAGCGCTGGGCGATGGAGTTGGAAATTCGATGGGGCTCACGTTCCATTTCAACCTGAGATTCCACTCTCTAATGCTGCAGGATGGTTGCTCTCTGGAATGGCCATTGTCGGAATTCTTCACCTCGCACTTCCGCGGGAGCGACGAAAGCAAGCTGCATCCTCAATGGCAGTTGATATCTTCTTAGCGTGGACTTGGTTTGCCGGAGTGATTGGAAATATTTTCTTCTTCCATCGTCCGGCAATTGGCCTCGCGGTTGGAACCATCTTCCTGCTGGCTTTTCTTCCCTATCTTTTCGCTCGCTCAGTAACAGGCGAATAATTCAATCGTGTTCTTTCTAGATTGCTTCGTTCTTCTCTTTCTCTCTATTTCAATTTCTAATTTCTTCCTGATTAGAAAACCTAGAAATCAAGAGCAGCAATTACTGCCCAGCGTGGGAGTTCTAGTACCTATGCGCAATGAGGCAGAGAATGTGGCGGAACTGGTCGCATCTCTCAAAGCCCAACGTGGACTCTCTCGTGCGCACTTCTACCTGCTCAATGACAATTCAACAGATCAGACCTTCCAACTTCTTCAAGCTTCAATTGGAACGGATCCAAGATTTACCGTGATCAATGGTTCAGAACTTGGTGCTGGTTGGCTC
>WLQV01000030.1 GCA_009697555.1 Actinomycetota bacterium
AAATGTTAGAGATCGCAAGTAAGGAAGTAGGAGATTTAGTTAACGTCACGCACTCAAATCCCAATGAATCACTCTTAGAAATTTCAGCACTTGGTGTATCAAAGGGAGAGACTCTCGCAAAGCTTGCAATGAAATTAGGAATTAATTCCGAAGATTGCATTTCATTTGGAGACAACCCCAATGATTTTTCCATGTTGTCATGGTGTGGCCGTTCCTATGCAATGGCAGATGGACATCCTGATGGAATCAAATATGCAACTGCTCTTGCACCAGCGAGCACAGAACATGGGGTTTCACAGATAATCGAAGAACTTTTACAACTTCCTCCGCGCTAACTTTCGCGCTTTTTTGATTTATCCCTCTTTCAGGTAGATTACGAGACGGAGGGCTCGCATAGCGGCCGAGTGCACCGGTCTTGAAAACCGGCAAGGGAAACCTTCGTGGGTTCAAATCCCACGCCCTCCGCCAGAAGTTCCACGGCATGAAGATTGACTAGTGGCTTAATTCATAGCGAGTAAGGCTGCATTGGTCTAGAACTCCTAATGACATCGGAGCACACTTAGCCCATGGCCGGAGTATTTGCACCCACGCGCGCGAAGATTGCAGAACGCACACTTCGCACTGATAAATGGTGGTTACAACCTCTCATCACAGTTGTAGTTCTAGTTTCTTTTATTATCTATGCAACCATCCGTGCATTTGAAGGAAAGAATTATTTTGCAGAGCCGTTAATTTCACCTTTCTATTCCCCATGTTTAACAAATGGTTGCCCCGATGGCGCATCGCTACTCGGACAACCATTTGGCACAATTGCAATTTTCGGAATGGTAATTTCACCAGCGCTCTTTATTCTGATCTTTCCACTCGGATTCCGAATGACTTGCTATTACTATCGCAAGGCGTATTACCGTTCATTCTGGCAATCACCGCCAGCATGTGCAGTTGCCGAACCACATAAGACATATACCGGCGAAACTCGTGCGCCACTTATTCTGCAAAATGGCCATCGCTGGTTCTTCTTCGCCGGATTAATCTTCAACGTTCTTTTAACAATTGATGCAGTTCTTGCATTTAGAAATGCTGATGGCCAATGGGGTCACTTGAGCGTTGGAACTTTGGTACTCCTTACCAACGCGACTCTGCTCTGGCTCTATTCAGCTTCATGCCACACCTGTCGCCACACAATCGGTGGTCGTCTCCGTAATTTTTCCAAGCATCCAGTGCGCTACAAATTGTGGGGCTGGGTATCAGTTCTCAATCATCGCCATCCCACTTTTGCATGGATCTCACTCTTTGGCGTGGCACTGAGCGATGTTTATGTTCGAGCAGTTGCATCCGGATCAATCACTAATTTTTACTTCTTCTAAGCGAACGGGAGAGCAGACGCAATGAGCGAGCTAGAGCGACATTCATACGATGTCGTAGTGATCGGCGCCGGTGGCGCCGGACTTCGTGCCGCAGTAGAGGCACGTGAAGCTGGTCTGCGCGTTGCAATTATTTGTAAATCACTCTTTGGTAAAGCCCACACCGTTATGGCAGAGGGTGGCGTTGCTGCATCAATGGGTAACGTCAACTCCAGTGATAACTGGCAGGTGCACTTTCGCGACACCATGCGCGGCGGAAAATTTCTCAATCATTGGCGCATGGCAGAACTTCATGCCAAGGAAGCACCAGATCGCGTTTGGGAGTTAGAGACTTGGGGTGCGCTCTTTGATCGCACTAAAGAGGGAAAGATTAGCCAGCGCAACTTCGGTGGCCACGAATATCCACGATTAGCACACGTTGGCGATCGCACCGGTTTGGAATTGATTCGCACCATGCAACAGAAGATTGTTGCACTGCAACAAGAAGATGCGCGCAATCATGGCGATGCAGAGAGCCACATCAAAGTCTTCGCCGAATTAACAATTACTGAAATTCTCAAAGAGGGCGGCAAAGTATCTGGTGCTTATGGATATTGGCGCGAAACTGGAAATGAAGTTCTCTTCGAAGCACCTGCCGTTGTTTTAGCAACTGGCGGAATTGGTAAGACTTTTAAAGTAACAAGTAATTCATGGGAGGGCACTGGCGATGGCCATGCGCTCGCCCTCAAAGCTGGCGGCCACTTAGTTGATATGGAATTCGTGCAATTCCATCCAACTGGAATGGTCTGGCCACCATCGGTTCGTGGACTTTTAGTAACTGAATCGGTTCGTGGCGATGGTGGAGTACTCACCAACTCTGAAGGCAAGCGATTTATGTTTGATTACATTCCAGAAGTTTTCAAAGATAAATATGCAGATAACGAAGCCGAAGCTGATCGTTGGTATGGCGATCAGACAAATAATCGCCGTCCGCCAGAATTGCTGCCACGCGATGAAGTTGCGCGTGCAATTAACTCTGAAGTTAAAGCTGGCCGTGGCTCACCACATGGTGGCGTTTTTCTCGATGTATCAAAGCGCCTGCCAGCCGATGTCATTAAGAAGAAATTGCCATCGATGTGGCATCAATTTAAAGAGTTAGCAGATGTTGATATCACTGAGACTGCGATGGAAGTTGGTCCTACCTGTCACTATGTAATGGGTGGCATTGAAGTAGAACCAGATACCGCCGCAGCAGTTGGCGTTCCTGGTCTCTTTGCTGCAGGTGAAGTTGCCGGAGGTATGCATGGTTCAAATCGCCTTGGTGGTAATTCACTCTCTGATCTCTTGGTATTTGGACGTCGCGCCGGTGCTGGTGCTGCCGCATACATCAAGGCAAGTGGCAAGAATCCAGTGAGCGAAGCGAGTGTGCGCGGTGCATCTGAACGACTTAACGCGCCATTTACCCGGGTTGGTGGCGAGAACCCATACACGATTCATCAAGAGCTTCAGCAGACAAGTAATGATTTAGTAGGAATTATTCGTACTGGAAAAGAATTAGAAGAGGCGATTGTTAAACTCGCTCAACTTCGCAGCCGTGTTTCAACTGCAAAAGCTGAAGGCGGACGCGCATTTAATCCTGGTTTTCACTTAGCAATTGATTTAGACAACATGCTTTTGGTTTCCGAGTGCATCGCTCGTTCTGCGCTGCAACGCGAAGAATCGCGCGGTGGTCATACCCGTGATGATTTCCCGGCAATGAATCCAGAGTGGCGCCAAGTCAATTCCATTAGCGCTTGGAATGGTAAGAGCGTGGATGTTATTCAACAGAAACTTCCTTCTCTTCCCAAAGAACTCTTCGACCTCTTTGAACTAGATGAGCTCAAGAAATATTTAACGCCAGCGGAAATTACATCTGTGAAGGGTGGTGCGTGATGAGCGCAGCAGAGAAGATGGTCAAGCTTCGGATTTGGCGCGGAGATGCCAAAGATGGCGCCCTACAAGATGTTGAAGTAGAAGCCAATGAGGGCGAAGTAGTACTCGATGTAATTCACCGCGTGCAGGCCACTCAGATGTCAGATCTTGCAGTGCGCTGGAATTGCAAAGCGGGCAAGTGTGGATCGTGTTCCATGGAGATCAATGGCAAGCCACGTCTTGCCTGTATGACTCGCATGAACATGTTTGAAGAGGGCGAAACAATTACCGTCACGCCACTTCGCGCCTTCCCAGTGATTCGCGATTTAGTTACCGATGTCTCTTTTAATTACAAGAAGGCAATGGAGATTCCAGCATTTGCCGGACCAACTGATCTCAAGCCTGGTGAATATCGGATGCAACAAGTGGACGTTGAACGCAGTCAAGAATTTCGTAAATGTATTGAGTGTTTCCTCTGCCAAGACACCTGCCACGTAATCCGCGACCATGAAGAGAATAAGAAGTCATTTGCCGGACCACGGTTCTTTATTCGTATCGCTGAATTAGATATGCACCCACTCGATACTCTGCGCAATCGCAAGAAGACCGCGCAAGAAGAGCACGGATTGGGAATGTGCAACATCACCAAGTGCTGTACCGAAGTCTGCCCAGAGCACATCCGAATTACAGACAATGCGATCATTCCGATGAAGGAGCGCGTAGTCGATGAGAAATACGATCCAATTCGTTGGCTCGGTTCCAAGATTCGCAAACGCGAGGGCATAAACTAACTTTTGTGATTCGATTACTGTGGCGCTGGCTCAGCCTCACAATTGCAATCTGGTTTGCCGCTCTGATAATTCCTGGAATCAGCGTTGCCGGCGGCACTTGGACCTATTTCAAAGTGGCCCTGCTCTTTGGTGTGATTAATACATTTATTGGTAGCCTGGTAAAAATTCTCACCTTTCCCATTTCAATTATCTCACTCGGTTTCTTTCTCCTGATTATTAATGCAGCGATGCTCAAACTCACCGATCGCTGGAGCGATGCACTAACGCTGAGTGGTTTCTGGGCCGCATTTTGGGGGGCCCTTATCATTTCGATCTCCACCAGCTTGCTCTTTAAATTTCCGAGTAAATTCACACCTGTTATTTAATTCAATGAAATATCTCGTTGTTGCAATAGGTGGCGTACTTGGGTCACTACTTCGCTGGATGCTCGCGACTCAATCCAATTCTGCAATCGGCACACTTGTTGCAAATCTCTCGGGTGTGGCACTTACTGCATTTCTATTGGTATTTATCGAACGCCACGGCAGCCAACTTTTGCGCCACTTCTTTCTTCCTGGATTCTGTGGCGGGCTTACAACATTTTCTGCGTTAGCCCTGGAAGCGGTCAATGGCGCAGGATTTATTTATTTACTAGTAACGATTGCTCTTAGCCTTCTTATTGTCGCAATTGTTATTCCGCTAGCTAGAAGAATTGTTTCGGTGAATTCGTGAACGCTCTCTATGTAATCCTGGGTGCAGCTATCGGTGCGCCACTTCGCTTCTGGATAGATCAGAAATTACGCGCACGCCACCGCTTTCCCTATGGCATTCTCGTTGTTAATGTTGTTGGCTCATTCATTATTGGTTTAGCAATCGGTTCCGGAGAATCAATTCACAGCTTTGTTGCTACTGGTTTTGCTGGAGCGCTCACAACCTGGTCCACTTTTATTCTCGATCTTTATCTTGCCTACGAACTCAAGCGCTATAAAGAATTAGCGCTCAACCTGGGAATTTCTCTGATTTTAGGATTAAGTGCAGCTTGGCTAGGGATTCAATTAATCAGTTAGCGAAGTAAGTTAGCCATCCAACTTTCAATTTCATCGGGATGGCGCGGCATTGCTTGGCTTAAATTACGGCAACCATCCTCTGTAACAAGAACATCATCTTCAATTCGTATTCCAATGCCGCGAAATTCTGGCGCAAAAAGTTCATCATCTGGCTGTATGTAGAGCCCTGGTTCAACAGTAAGAACCATGCCGGCTGCTAATTTTGCATCGGCGTACTGATCTTTTCTGGCCTGCGCACAATCATGAACATCGAGCCCGAGCATGTGGCTCACTCCGTGCAAGGTCCAGCGGCGATGAAAATGATTCTCTGGCTTCAATGATTCCTCAGCACTTACTTTTAAGACTCCAAGATCTGCTAATCCTTGCGCGAGCACTTGTTGACTTG
The DNA here is from genome assembly GCA_009697555.1 of Actinomycetota bacterium. Classification (GTDB taxonomy): domain Bacteria; phylum Actinomycetota; class Actinomycetes; order Nanopelagicales; family Nanopelagicaceae; genus WLQV01. The sequence goes on from WLQV01000030.1 coordinate 5,477, forward strand.
CCAAGTTAATTGATTTGAAATCTGCCCCAGGCTTTACTGCGGCAAATCCTGCCTTCTGCGCTTCAAAGACTAAAGAATATAAAGTTCGCTGGATCTCGGTGAATTTTCCATTAATCGGAAAAGTTCGAGTGATGTCTGCGGTGTAATAAGAATCTAATTCAATTCCGGCATCGATTAACATTAATTGACCCGGCTTAACATCCCCATCATTTCTAATCCAATGCAAGATGCAGGCATTAGCACCAGCTGCTGAAATTGTGTCGTAACCCAAATCATTTCCTGCTAAACGAGCACGGCCAAAGAAGGCGGCCTCCATAATGCGCTCACCACGTGTGTGAGAAATTGCGGCAGGAAGTGCACGAATCATGTCGGCAAAGCCAAGAGCTGTTGCATCAACTGATTCTTGAAGTTCGGCAATTTCGTACTCATCTTTTATGAGGCGTTGTGCTGATGCAAATGAGAGGAGTTCGCTATCTCGTTCACTAGCTACGCAAGCTTTATCTACTCTTTCATCTAACCCACGAATTGTGAGCGTGGGAACGCTGCCACTCAAGCGTTCTTCTAAATCTTGAATTGAGAGAGTGGGTATCTGCCACCGCTGCGCTGCTTCTCCTGTTGTAAATCGCCGCCCAATCCAAAGCTCACCATTTGCCGTATCAGAGAAGAATGCATCGCTGTCGCGAGTAGAGCGAGGGTTCACAAAGAGAATTGCTTCGTGGCCACCAGCGCGTGGTTCGAGAATTAAAACTGCATTGGGCGTTGCTTCTACACCTTGCACACCTGTGTAATAAATAAATGCACTATGTGGGCGAAAGCGATAATTAGTGTCATTGCTGCGTTGCTTGGTACTCCCGGCCGGAATAACAATTCGAGTTCCAGGAAATTGCGCGGAGAGAATTGTCCGACGATTGGCGGCCCAAGTGACGGCAGGGCTCACTGCCAAATCTGCTAACTCGCTATCTCCCCAACCACTTCGCATAAATTGCGAATAGCCCGATGCAACGGGATTGTCATAGACCCGTTTGCCTTGATCGCTCATGACGGCCAGCCTACCCATCGGTATTGTGAGATTTTCTAGGAAAGTCCCTTGTATTACAAAAAGTTATTATTTGACGGCGTTTTCCCTCGAATATCCCTAGGTTGCCCAGATCACAAAATGATGGCATTTGGAGCTTTATCTAGTAAATTATCACCGTTAGACCAATCCCTACCCTCGAAAAATTAGGAAGGTTTTACATGCGATCCATGCTATCTCGCGGCTCAAGCCGCAAGTTAGTTGCAGTTACCGCATCAGTTGTTCTCGCCGTTACTGGCTTGAGCACAATTGCGGCAAGTGCAGCTACTAAAGCACCAAAGGTTGACTACACAGTCTGCCCTCGTTACACCGGCGAACTTACCTACATGTCCTCAACTTATGTTGAGCGTCCAGATGGTCTAGTGGTTGCTGATTACATCAAGGCATTTATGGCCGCTTGTCCTTCAGTGAAGGTCAAAGTAATTGGTATTCCAAATAACGAACTTAACGCCAAGCTCACCGCTATGGGCGTTGCTCGTAACTTGCCAGATGTTTTTGAAACTGGTCCAGTATGGGCATCCTATGGTTCATCAAATAAGCTCATTGAAAACATGACCACCATGCTTGGTGCAGATTATGTTGCTGGTATTGCAAAGACCAACGTTGATCAGGCAACTATCAACGGCAAGCTTGCATTTGCTCCTTGGTTCTCAATTCCAACTGCAATTCTCTACCGCACAGATATTTTCAAAGCAGCAGGCCTAAAGCCACCAACAACTTGGGATAGCTTCCTAGATATTTGCAAGAAGCTAACTAAGGACACTGATGGCGATGGAAAGATTGATCAATACGGTTGGGCGATGGTAGGAACTGATAATGGTTCTGGCCAAGGTCGCTTCAACACAATCGCTCGCAACATGGGCGCTGTTGATCTAGGTAAGGGTTCATCTGGTGCATGGGTTGTCGGTCAAAATACCGATGGCTGGAAGGCAGCGCTGAAGCTTTACAAGGATGCTGTTGCATCAGGTTGCGTCCCACCAGGACAATTCTCAACTGGTTACCCAGAAGCATCGATTCAAGTTGCTAAGGGTCAAGCAGCAATGATGATCACCGGACCTCACTCAATTGGTGTTGTTTTAGCTAACAACCCAGCTGCAAAGGGCAAGCTTGCCGGTGCTCCAATTCCTTCTGCTACAGGCGTGAAGGCAACAACTGTTATCAACCAACTTGGCTTTGCAATTTCTATGCAGAGCAAGCACAAGGTGGCAGCTGCTGCATTCATCAAGTTTGCATTGAGCAAGAAGTGGTCACTTGCGTTTAACGAAGCGACTTACCGTTTGCCAGCAAACTTGGAAGCACAAGCAGATCCACAAGTTGACTCTGAAATGTCAGCAGGATTCGTCAAGGCCGGTCAAGGAACTCTCTACATTGACCCAACTGCGCCTTTCTACGGATCAATTGCTGCACTTTCATCTAAGGCATACCAAGAAGCAATCAAGGGCGACAAGACAATTGACGCAATTGCTGCTGAATATGGTGCCAAGGCACAACAGATCGTGAAGGACAACGCGTAAGCGTTTCTCCACACATAATCTGATTGCAGATTAAGGATGGGGCGGAAGGAAACTTCCGCCCCATCTATCTACGCCAAATAAGAATTTAAAGATGTCAAGTATTCAATAAGAAACCAGAGGCGATGAAAACAGCATTTAAAAAGCGCGAAGCCAGATCTGGCTATGTATTTGCGCTCCCTGCTGGAATTCTCGTTCTCTCACTTGTTATCTATCCACTCACCTATGGAATCTTTATTAGTTTCTTCAAGACCAACCTCATCGATAGTTGGCAATTTGTTGGACTTCGTTACTACAAACAAATTCTTACCAACCATGATTTTCTTCAAAGCATCAAAGTCAGTGGAACATTTGCATTCTTTGTAGTCGTCGGCAATCTCATCGTCGGATTGTTACTTGCGACGATTCTCAATCAAAAAATTCGCTTCGCAACG
>WLQV01000031.1 GCA_009697555.1 Actinomycetota bacterium
AAATATGAGATGAATGACTTTATCGATCGCAATATTGATTCACCCTTTAACTTATTGACACCGAATTTGGCGCGATTGATTGCACTCGGTGGTTTTCGCCACTTGTCTCCTAAGGTCAATCAATTCCTCAAAGATCCGCGCTTGCAGAAGGTTTACTCATTTCAAGCGATGTACGCCGGTGTTAGCCCACAACAAGCTTTAGCAATTTATGCCGTGATTGCATACATGGATTCCGTCAATGGCGTCTTCTTCCCTAAGGGCGGCATGCATGCAGTGCCACGTGCACTAGCGGCGGCGGCTGAAAAGCATGGTGTGGAATTTAAATATAATCAGACCGTCACATCTATTGACTATGAGAATGGTCGCGCGAAAGCAGTAATTACCCATACTGGTGAGCGAATTACTTGTGATGCACTCGTACTTAATCCAGATCTTCCAGTTGCATGGCGCGACCTCTTAGGAATCGTGCCTCGTTCAGTCAAGCGCCTTAACTACTCACCTTCTTGCGTGACACTTCTTGTTGGATCTAATCGTTCTTACGATCACATCGCACACCACAATATCCACTTTGGAAATTCCTGGGATGGCGTATTCGATGAATTAATTAAGAAGAAGATCTTGATGACTGATCCCAGTGTGCTCGTCACGGTTCCTACCCATGATGATCCAACTTTGGCGCCACCCGGCAAACACTCCTATTACGTGCTCTTTCCTACTCCTAATCTCGATGCTGACATTGATTGGCGCACGATGGCTCAGCCTTATCGCAACTCCATGATTAAAACTTTGGAAGAGCGCGGTTACACCGGCTTTGGTGAGAGCATTGAAATTGAATCGATGACCACTCCCCTTGATTGGCAAGCACAGGGAATGGAGCGCGGTGCACCATTTGCAAGTGCGCACACCTTCTTCCAAACTGGACCATTTCGCCCTAGCAATTTAGCGAAGGGTTTTGAGAATGTGGTCTTTGCCGGAAGTGGAACACAACCAGGTGTTGGTGTTCCGATGGTATTAATTTCTGGCCGTCTTGCGGCAGAACGCATTGTTGGCCCGGTGAAGTAAGTGGATGAGTTAAGTGCGGCAGGAATCACCGATCCGCAATTGCGTAACTCTTACTTAGCCTGCAAGAAACTCAATGCCGAACATGGAAAGACTTACTACTTAGCAACGCTGCTTCTACCTAAAGCCAAGCGCCCCTTTGTTCATGCGCTCTACGGCTTTGCTCGATATGCCGATGAAATTGTCGATGATCTTGCATCGACACTCACTGTTACGCAAAAGCGCGATCTCTTAATGCGTTGGAGCGATGGCGTGTTGGCGAGTTTAAAGAGTGGCAAGAGCGATGATCCGATTGCGATTGCGCTGATCGATACTGTGAAGCGCTTCGAGATTCCGCATGAGCACTTTGTGGCATTCCTACATTCGATGGCGATGGATTTAACTGTCACTGAATATCGTACGTATCAAGATCTGTTCGAATATGTTTATGGTTCCGCAGCTGTCATCGGGCTAGAAATGGTGCCGATTCTCGGTGCACTTGATCCTGGCGCTTATGCTCCAGCAGAGAAACTCGGCATTGCATTTCAATTGGCAAACTTTATTCGCGATGTCGGTGAAGATCTTGAGCGAGGTCGGATATACCTGCCACTAGATGAATTAGCTGCCCATGGCGTAGATCGCGCGATGTTAGAGCGGCGCGTCCTAACATCTGAGATTATCTCCGCTCTGCAATTTCAAATTGCTCGAGTCCGACAGTTACAGCGTGAAGCCACACCTGGAATTGCACTCCTTTCGCCAGAATCTCGCCCCTGTATTGAAGCGGCCAGCGATCTCTACTGCGGTATCGTTGATGAAGTAGAGCGCATCGATTACGACATCTTTAATCGCCGCGCAAAGACATCAACCTGGCGACGGGCACGCGTGGCAAGTCGCGCTTATGTGAAAGCGGTGCAAGCGAGGCGATGAGTAAGCGACAAGTTCTCTTCTTGCATCCCAATGACAACATTGCAGTCTGCCTCACCGACATCGCAGCAGGCACAACTATTAGCCAAGATGGCAAAGAAATTTCAATCAAAGAGAACATTCCGCGCGGACATAAAATTTGCACCCGCCCGATGGCTAAAGGTGATGGCGTTATTAAATATGGTGAGCGCATGGGCCATGCGACTAAGCCAATTGAAATTGGCTGCCACGTTCATACCCATAATGTTTTAGGCGATCGATTGTCGACTGAAGAATGAAAATCCAAGGAATTAAACATGCCGATCGCGGCGTAGGCGTACGCGATCATCAATTGATCCTGCCTTCGGTGGTCTGCTCCACCCACGTATCACGCAGAATCGCCACTGAAGTTGGCGCAATTACCTTTGCTCATCAAAATGGTTGCGGAATCATCGGTATCGATGTCTCAGGTATAGATAACTTCTTTATCGATCTAGCTAACCACCCCAATGTGAATTCAGTCGTCGTTACTGCACTCGGCTGCGAAACTATTCAAGGCAACGAACTCAATGACAAAATTGCACAAGATTCAACGCACTACTTGGTTATTCAAGAAAGCGGCGGTGTAGAAGGCACAGTTGCTAGCGGCGTTGCACATGCCCGCGAACTTTCCGCCAAATTTCCGGGCACAGTTGCAGATCTCGATCTTCTTACCGTTGGACTAGATCTTTCGCGCGATGTTGCCAACTTGGCTGAGATCCGCGCACTCTTTGCCAAAGAGAATATTTCACTCGTTGAGGCGACTCAGCGCAGTGGATCGGCTGCCAACTTCTCCTCCTTGATGAGCCAAAAGGCCCACGTCATTCTCTCCTTCCCCGATGAGAATCAACCACCTACTGGTTTCCCATTGATTCCCGTAATTTCTATTGCAGGAAGTGGCGCGCTACATCAAGCAATCATCAGTGAATTTGATTTAGCTAGTAGCGCATCTGCGGCTGAAATTCTTGATTGCGTAATTGCGATTGCCAATGGCAAGAAGAGCAAGAGCGAACTTAGTAACAATGGTGAGATCGTTGCACCGCGTTCAGTTCGGAGCGTGTGATGAGTCTTACCGGTTATAAGCGCAGCAATGGCGAGTGGGGCTTTCGCAATCACGTTCTCATCGCCCCATTGCATCAAATGCTCTCTCAATCAGCGCGCGCAATCGAGGAAGCAGTCCCCGGAGTTGTTGCTATTAGCCATGATTGGTCCGGCATGCGCGAGAAAGATTTCGATCGCATCGCTAAGACACTCTCTGGAATCTTGGTCAATCCCAATGTCTTCCACACTGTGATTCTTGCAATCGGAACCGATATTGAAAGTGAAATTCTCAGCCTGGCTCAAGCCCACGCTAAAACGCCATTCACTATCGTTACGCTAAAAGATGCTGGTTCACTTCAAGCACTTACTGAATTAGGAAGTAAGGCTGCTGCAACTGCGCTCAACGGTGCGAAGGCACTTAAGCGCGAACCCGCACCATGGAGCGCTGTTGTACTCGGCTTAGAGTGCGGTGGATCCGATGCTTACTCTGGAATTACTGCAAATCCTGCACTCGGTGTTGCCAGTGACAAGTTTGTAGCAGATGGCGCAACATCCATTCTCGGTGAAACTATGGAGATCCTTGGCGCCGAACATTTATTGGCGCTGCGTGCCATTACACCAGAAGTTGGTCAGCAGATTATTGATGTTGTTGCCCGTTATGAGAAGTCCATTAATTACGAAGGTATTGATATTCGCGGCGCGCAACCATCGCGCGGAAATATTGAGGGCGGCCTCTCTACCTTGGAGGAGAAATCACTCGGTGCCGCAAAGAAGGCTGGTAACGCACAATTTACAGGCGTTCTAGATTATGCCGATCGACCACCAGTTGCTGGACTCTATTTTATGGATACGCCAGGTCATGACATCGAACAACTCAGTGGTTTTGCTGCAGCCGGTGTCAACATTGCAGTCTTTACTACTGGTCGTGGAACTCCCACTGGATCTGCTGTTATTCCTACAATTAAAGTGGCAACCAATACTGAGATGGCAGATGCGCTACCCGACCTGATCGATCTCAATGCAGGAACAATCGCTGATGGCACTCAAACTTTAGAAGAGGTTGGCGCACTCATTTACGATCTCATTCTTCGAGTAGCAAATGGTGATGAGACTCGTGCTGAAATCGGCGGTCATCATGAATTTAATCTCTCGCGCCTTTATGGCTCAACTTTATAAGCTAGTCAAAACTTCCAAAACTGGTTTACTGCGCAGCTTCTCTAGCGCTTGGGCAATCGCTTCGAAATTGCCAGGATTTACTTTCACCAATAGTTTCTCATGAGTAAGTACGCTCTTTGTAGCGATCGCTACATCGCTATTGCGGGCCAGGGGTACAAGTTCGGCCGCAAGTGGGTCGCTAATTCGATCGTTGATTTCAAGGTATCTGAGCCAGACTGCAATTGCAGTAGCAATGTATTGAGTGGGCAATTGCTTTGCTAATAGATCATTGATGGTGGGAAAGAGGCGCTGAGTCAATTTCAAGGAGCCATCCATTGCAATTTGTTGGCAACGATGACGCAAATTGAGATTGCTGATTCGCTTACGGATTCGCTTGGCATATTCAATCGGATCCATACCCGGTGGTGAGGTAAATGACTTTGCTAATTCATCCTCTTGCAAGTGGGCAATAAATGAATTTATCGCAGGATTGGCGATGCCATCAGCGATAAATTTCAAACCAGCCAACTCCCCCAAATATGCAATGGTGGAATGAGCGCCATTAAAGATGCGAATCTTTGTCATCTCATAGCCAGCGACATCATCAACAAACTCCACGCCTGTTCCAGCCAGAGTTTGCGAGAGTGGGCAATTCTCAATTGCCCACTGCGTAAATGGCTCTGTGGTCAGAAGCGATTCATCGCGATAACCAAATTCTGCTTCAAAGCCATCAATTCGTTCCGCGGTAATTGCAGGGACGATGCGATCGACCATGGAATTGGGGAAATAGTTCTCTCGCTCAATCCAGTTGATCAAACCATGCTTATCTAATTTCGCACTGGCTTCTAAGACAAGTTTCTTAATTAGCTCGCCATTACTTGTCAGGTTATCGCAGGAAATAATGGAGAGCCCGCCGCGCTTTGCTTCAAATCGTGCGGCCAGCAGTGCAGCGATCCGAGACGGTAAATCGCTCTCATGGCCATCGGTAACTTGATAGGCCTTTTCGGTGGCGGTGATGGTGATTGCCGTAAGTGCCTGGCTCTCACTCATTGCAATAAGTGCGGCGCGATCGCGCGGATAGAAAAGTGCTTGGCGGATCGCTCCAAAGATCTTCGGACTCTGTTCGCTACCACTGCGTTCATTGACGGTATAGAAACAATCTTGTGCAGCTAATAGATCTGCAACATCAGAGCTGCGTTGGGAGACTCCAGCAATTGCCAACTTACTTGTGCCGTTGCGCAGCGCGCTCTCAAAATAGGCGGCTTGATGTGCGCGATGAAAGGCGCCAAGTCCAAGGTGAATTACACCAATCGGCAAATTACTGACGTCGTAGGTAGGTGGATTGGCCAGAGTAAATGTCGCGAAATTACTGCCGTTGAGATGTTTCATTAGAGCTTAAAGAAATCTTTACTCAAGTGATAGGCAATCTGTGGCGCTAACTCGATGGCAGCGCTCTTGCTCAAACGATCTTGTGAAACTTGTGCTGCTAGGTATGCGCTATCAAAGCGTCGTGCTACATCGTGGCGAACTGGGATCGATGTAAATGCGCGGGTATCGTCGATAAATCCGACAGTGTTGTAGTAACCAGCCGTCTCAGTAACGCTATCGCGCCATCTCTGCATTCCATTAAGACTGTCATGGAACCACCAAGGTGGGCCAAGCCGCAGACTTGGATAGACGCCGGCAAGTGGTGCTAACTCGCGAGAGTATGTTGACTCATCGAGCGTAAAGAGCACCATTCGGAAATTTGGATGCTTGCCCACAGCATTAAGTAGATCTCTGAGCTCGCGGGTGTAGGTGGTTGCAACAGGAATATCCATGCCGCGATCGGTGCCGTAATTCTTAGCAATCTCGTAGTCGTAATTGCGCAGCGAGCCAGGATGTAATTGCATTACTAAACCATCATCGGCCGCCATCTTGGCGTGCTCTAAGAGCATCACTGCAGTGAATTTCGTAGAATCTTCTGCGCTGGCGTTCCCACTCATAAGTGATTTAAATAGCACTTCACTCTCACTGGCAGATAAGGCAACTGTTTGTGGTGAGAAGACGCCGTGATCTGTTGCAGTCGCACCCATCTCTTTAAAGAAGGCACGTTGCCTGCGAAGTGCGTTGAGCAGACCATCAAAAGTATCGGTTGCAATGCCGCTCACTGTGGCAAGTTGAGCAATCTTCTCTTTCCAATCAGGGCGGCTCGGATCACTGACATCATCGGGTCGGAAGGTTGGCAGAACTTTGCCACCGAAATCAAGTGTTGCTAACTTCTTATGGCTCACTAAGGAATCAGAGGTTGCATCGGTTGTAGCAAGAACTTCAATATTAAATTTACGAAAGAGGGCAAGTGGCAGAAATTCTGGTTGAGCTAATTTCTCGCCGATTGCATCGAAGAAGTAATCAGCACGATCGGGAGTGAGCTCTTCACTTATGCCAAAGATTTCGGTGAAAGTTTCACTAATCCAGACGCGGGATGGCGTACCTAGGAATAGGTGCCAATTAGCTGCAAAGATTGCCCACACCTCTCGCGCACTCACTGACGAGGTGGTACCTGTAATTTTTGGAATTCCCAATTGATCGTAAGTGATTCCATGCGAATGCAACATTCGAGTGACGTAGTGATCCGGTGTAATAAGCAGATCTACTGCGTTGGTAAAGGGTCGATTGGCCGCGAGCATTTCAGAAGACACGTGACCATGGGGTGAAAGAATCGGAAAACTCGACATAATTTCGTAGAGCTCCATCGCTAGTGGATCTTTTCCTAAATAGCGCTGCTTATGCATGAGCGGCCAACCAATCAAATGCTTGATCTTGCATCTCCACTGTAAATGAATGACGCACTGGATAGAAGTCGCCGCGATAATCGCCACCATTGTAGAAATTGGAAATCATCTGATCTGCATCTTTCATGCCCTTGGGTGTAAATAATTGATCATTGCCACAATATTGAATGTAGAGCGGTTTAGGTGCACCAATCATGGCAACTGCTGGCCAATCAGCTTTTTTCGCTAGCTGATGTGGGAAGAACATCCACGAGTGCGGCGCTATGTGATCGGGCAACATCGATTCATATGTCGCCATTGCCCCCACGCTCACAGTGGCATGGAGATCGGGCGATGTTGCATGGAGATAGATCGCGCGGCAGCCACCACCAGAGAGTCCAACGCAACTCACACTTCCATTAATTTCGGGGAGGGTCTTAGCAACTGCCAACGCAACACGATCATCAAAATTGAGTAGTCCAGCCAGAGTTGCACCGAAGAGGCTCAAATATTTTGAGAGCGCCATCGATTCATGCATGACTGAGAGACGTTCATAGTCGCGCTCTCCGAGTACTTCAATCAATCGCTCTGGCATCTCTTCTAAAGTGAAGCGACGGGTGCCCCACATAAATGAATCAAATGCTAAAACTGCAAAACCCTTCTTAGCTAATTCATTTGCTGCGCCACGATTTCCATAATGATCGCGAACTACCCATTGCAGATGGCTGGGTAATTGCCCCGCACCTGCAACAACTTTCTCTTTACCAAATTCTTTTACATCGTCGTGGCTATGCAGAAATAGCGCACCCGGCAGAGGGGTTGTTACCCCACTTGGTTGTAATAACAGGGCGCCAGTGCGCGGTCCCCAGCCAACACTCCAACTCAATTCCGTAATCTGCACGCCTTCGTGCTCCCACGATTTACCGCGTTCAATTGCAAAGTTGCTCGGAAATTTCGGTAAATTTCCTAAGCTATTGAGTAATCCAGCACTATCAACCTGGGGCTCTGCTGGTGGAGAAAAATCAAGAGCAGTGACTAAATCAGTAAATTTTCCGAGTGCGCTCACTTGGTAATTCTCTCGGAAAATGAGTAACTGCGCTACAGTTGAAACACGGGAGCCCAAGGGCTGAGAGGATCTGAAATTCAGATCGACCGTTAGACCAGTCCGGTAATGCGGATTAGGAATGGGTTTATCTCTTATGATGCAAACCGTTTTTACTGCTTGGGGCTATCACTTATCGCTACTTGAACTTCTCGCCTTTATTACGTCAATCATTGGTGTGAGTCTGGGAATTTTTGGGCCTCGCAAAACATGGCATTGGTGGAACATCAGTAGCGCGCTCTATGGCCTGCTATTCCTTGAACAGAAATATTATGCAAGCGCACTTCTCCAATTAATTTTTATCGCTGGTGGAATTTGGGGTTGGTTTGGTTGGGGCAAAAAAGGAGCCCAACCAAAGAA
>WLQV01000032.1 GCA_009697555.1 Actinomycetota bacterium
GAGGGGGCAGAATTAGGGCAGATCCACGGTCACACAGCTGTGGTTAGAGGAGCGTTAATCGTGTCAGATGATTTCAAGCCAGGGCTAGAAGGCGTTGTTGCATTCGAATCTGAAATTGCTGAACCAGATAAAGAGGGCAGCGCCCTTCGTTACCGCGGCGTCGACATTGATGACTTAGTTGGTCGCGTTTCATTTGGTGATGTTTGGGGCTTACTCGTTGATGATTCATTCACTCCTGGACTTGCACCAGCAGAAGAGCTAGAAATTCCCATTCACACCGGCGATGTTCGCGCAGATGTGCAAGCAGGTATGGCAATGCTCGCACCACGTTGGGGATTTAAGCCACTTCTTGATATTGATGACAGCGTTGCACGTGACAATCTCGCTCGTGCATCAGCAATGGCGCTCTCCTATGTTGCGCAATCAGCGCGCGGAACTTCACTTCCAGTAGTTCCACAATCTGAAATTAATAAAGGTAAAACAATTACTGAGCGCATGATGATTCGTTGGCGCGGGGAACCAGATCCACTTCACGTTCGCGCTATCGATGCTTACTTTGTTTCTGCAGCCGAACATGGAATGAATGCTTCAACATTTACTGCACGTGTTATTGCATCAACTGGCGCTGACGTTGCCGCTGCAATCTCTGGTGCGATCGGTGCGATGTCAGGTCCACTCCATGGTGGTGCACCGTCTCGTGTACTTCACATGATTGAAGATGTTGAGAAGAGCGGCGATGCTCGTGCTTATGTCAAGGGAATTATGGATCGCGGCGAGCGGTTGATGGGATTTGGTCACCGGGTTTATCGCGCAGAAGATCCACGTGCTCGCACGCTGCGTCGCACTGCTCTCGAACTTGGTGCGCCTCGCTATGAAGTAGCGCTCGCACTGGAGAAAGCTGCGCTTGCAGAGTTGCACGAGCGCCATCCAGAGCGGGTATTAGAAACCAACGTTGAGTTCTGGGCTGCGATTGTTCTGGACTTTGCTGAAGTTGATGGACCGCTCTTTACTTCGATGTTTACATCGGCCCGTACCGCGGGTTGGTCTGCGCACATTCTTGAGCAAAAGCGCACTGGTCGTTTAGTACGTCCGGCCGCTCGTTACATTGGAAAAGGACCACACAAGCCAGAAGATGTTGCTGGTTGGAGCGATTCACTTATTCTCAAGAAGTAAAGCGCTAGTTAAAAAGGCTTTATCTCTTCGGTAGTGATTAAATCACCTCATGGGTTCGCGCAGTATTTTTTGGTTCCGCAGAGATCTGCGACTAGCTGATAATCCGGCACTCAATGCTGCAATTGCGGCACATGATGAGATTGTTCCGGTCTTTATTCTCGATCCGAAACTCATCAAGCAGAGTGGTTCAAAACGTCTGGCATATCTTGGTCAATCACTTCGCGCACTTGATGCATCACTCAATAATTGCCTCCATGTATTAGTAGGTACGCAGGAAGAAGTACTTACTGAATTAATGAAGCGATACGACGGCGATCAAGTGCACATCAGTGAAGAGTTTGAGCCTTATGGAAAGAACCGAGATCTTCGTGTTGAGCAGGCAGGTATTCCATTAATTCGTACTGGAAGTCCTTACGCAATTTCGCCGGGACGCGTTCGAAAGAGCGATGAGACTCCTTATCGGGTTTACACACCCTTCTTTAATGCTTGGGTGAAACACGGTTGGCGCAAGCCTGCAGATTCACCAAAAAATATTCCAAGTGTTACGCCACGAAGTGAAGATCGTAATTTTCCAGATTGGGAAATTCCTAAGGAGACAAGTATTTTCGCAGTGGGCGAGAGCGCCGCACATGAGCGTTGGCAATGGTTTCAAGAAAATGCACTAGATACTTACGACCAGACTCGAAACCTGGCTGGAATCGATGGCACATCGCGACTGAGTGCACATTTAAAGTGGGGCGAAATGCACCCACGCACCTTGTTAGCCGAACTTGGTAGCAATCCGGGTCATGACGTGTTTCGAAAAGAGATTGCTTGGCGAGAATTTTATGCCGATGTTTTATTCCATAATCCACATACTGAGAGCGACTACTACGCAGCCAAATATAAAGAGATGCGTTATGACCAACCTGCATCGCAATTTAAGGCCTGGTGCGAAGGGAAGACTGGTTACCCATTTGTTGATGCTGCGATGCGCCAGTTAGTTCAGGAAGGATGGATGCACAATCGCACCCGAATGGTTGTTGCATCATTTCTAGTGAAAGATCTTCACTTGGAGTGGCAACTTGGCGCCGACTTCTTTATGGAACATTTAGTTGACTTCGATGTTGCATCCAATGCACATGGTTGGCAATGGACTGCTGGCTGCGGCACTGATGCATCGCCTTACTATCGAGTCTTTAACCCAATTGAACAAGGTAAGCGATTTGATGAGATGGGTGATTACATAAAGAAGTACATTCCTGAGCTGCGCCATCTGCCGGCTGATCAAATTCACGAGCCGTGGGATGCACCCGAGGGATACAGCCAAGGATATGCCAAGCGCATTGTTGATCATGCAATTGAAAGAGTGGAATCACTCGAACGTCTGGCTGAAATTAAGGAGAAGTAGTTACACTTCAAAGATGCATGGTTTAGCACTCTTTATCTCAGTCTTCCTTGCATCAGCAGTTGAATGTGTCGAAGCGGTCACGATTGTTCTAGCCGCAGGAACCGCTCGACATTGGAAATCAGCGCTCCAAGGAACACTTGCCGCCTTCCTTCTACTTGGCGGAATAATTGCACTCGGCGCACCATACATTCCCAATTTACCGATGAATGCACTCCGACTCTTTGTCGGAACTCTGCTCTTGGTCTTTGGTCTGCAGTGGATTAGAAAAGCAATTTTGCGAAGCAGTGGTTTTAAGGCCCTACATGATGAAGATAAAATTTTTAAAGATGAATTTGAAGCTGCCAAGAGAGTTGCAGCAGCTGGCCGCTTTGGAGTGGTTGATTGGTATGCATTCACCCTCTCATTCAAGGGAGTTTTACTAGAGGGATTAGAAGTGGCATTTATTGTTCTTACCTTTGGTTCAATTCAACAGCAGGTGGGCTTAGCTTCATATGCTGCGCTATCGGCAGCGGCAATAGTTGCTGCTGCAGGATTTGCACTACGCAAACCTCTAGCGCGCGTACCTGAAAATACCTTGAAATTTATAGTGGGAATTATGTTGACTGCATTCGGTATCTTCTGGGCCGGCGAAGGAGCAGGTTCAAATTGGCCCGCGAAAGATTTAGCGATTCTGATGAATGCAGCATTCTTACTTGTAATCTCTTACATTTTGATAGTTATGTTGAAATCACGCAAAGCTAAAGCGAAAGTCAAAATTCCAGCGGTCGTAGATTTTGATGAATTAGATGCGGAAACTGTTTTAGAAGATAGAGGCATTCGCAAAGTACTCCGCGATTTTTCCTTCTTCTGGTATGACTTTCTCATCGGCGATGATTTAATTGGCACTGCAATAGTTTTAGCTGGGCTGGAAGCGACTTACTTACTGACTCATAGCGGCACTAACGCATGGTGGTTAATGCCGATAGCGGTGGCTATCTTGCTTCCAGTAAATCTCTTTCGCGTTACGCGTTAAGAACCAGGACGCTCCACTAAGAAATTCTTAAATTGCCATGGATCTTCTTGGTCGTATTCGCGCTTATTCCAATTACGGAAGATGTCTGTACGCGATTGCAATGGATCCCAATCAGATTGAATGGAGTGGAAGCCACCCCAGTACTTCTCCGCATAGGGAAGTACTTCATACCAGGGCATTTCATCTGGGACTAGTAGACCTTCATCTGGGTGGCTCATCGCCCAAGCAACAGCGGAATAAACCGCGCTTGCAACTTGAACAGTTGTTGCAGATTGGCCCGGCATTAACTTGCGAGCATCATGGATGGAGAGAAGTGAACCAGTCCACCATGATTTGTATGGATGGCCCATAAGTAGAACACCAAGGCGATCTTCGCCATCGATAATCTCATCATTCATGATCCGCTGATCTTTTTGCAGATCCCATTGGCGCATCTCTAATTCGCGCAGTGATGCGATTGCAGCATCAGATGGGCAGTATGCGTAATGCACCGTTGGGCGATAGATAGCTTTCTCGCCATCCCAGACAGTTAAGTGATCCGAGAGAGTAAATGCTTCACCGTGGCGAACCAAGAGACCAGTTGTCTCTGAATTAGGAACCCATGAGCGAACCCAGGTAGTTGCACCGGCACGAGCGAGTGCAATCTGATTACCGGGTCCACCTTCATGCAGATATGCATTTGAAGGAAGAGTCTTCTCATGTGTGCCCCAACCAAGTTCGGCTGGTGCGATACCTTCTTCGTAGAAGCCTTCAACGCTCCATGTATTAACAAATTCACCGATACGTTTTGGCTTATCTGCAATTTGTGTGTCGCGCTCTGCAATGTGAATTACCTTGACGCCAAGTTCTTTCGCTAAGAGTGGGAAATTACCGTCAGATAGCGCAGCTTCAGCGCCCTTACCAACTTTGCCCTCTTTGAGACCGAGAGTTGCAATGTCAACCATCGCCTTTTTAGCTAAGTGTGAAACTAAACCAGGATTTGCACCATGTTCAACAATGACAGTCTTGCCCTTGTTCTTCCACGCCGCTTTCATTTCGCGAATCTTCATGTGACGCACATAGAGAGTGCGCGACTGCACGGAGCGTTCTGCGCCGCCAGAGTATGGCTCCCACTCTTCAAGGGAGGTGTTTAAGTAAATAACGCCGTGATCATGGGCCCAACCGATAATGTCATTTGCATCAATGTTCCACGCTAAGTCGAGGAGAAAATCACCTTCGGAGAGAAAGCGGGAGAGATAAGCATCCATATTTTCGAGCGTTAGCTCGTCTTGCACGTAAGTAGCTCCAGCCTTGATTGCATTAGCTACTCGAGATCTATTGTCACGCATATCCGCGATCGTGATCTGTTTGGCATCTACGAGATGCTCGATAAGGAGTGGAATTACGCACTGTGAGACTGCGCCTGCTCCTAAAACCAATACCCGATTGTGGAATGCTTTACCCAATTAGACCTCTTCTACCTGCCGGGTGAGTTCAGCAAGCGGTTAAGCATAAGGGGCAATTCAGAGGAATCTTTACATCAGATTATGACTTCAACGCCTGAACCCTGTCGTTTTGCCCGATACATCGCCTCATCTACCCGTGCCAAAAGGTCTTCGCCGCCATTGTGGCTAACCACACCAATACTCACGCCGACGTTAATTAATTGCTTCTGGATTTCAAAGGGATAGGAGAGAGTTGCTCGCAGCGCCAATGCAAACTCTCGTGCATCGCTAATCTCGCCAGAGTGCAGAAGTGCAAATTCATCGCCACCTAATCGGGCCAGGCAATCACTCTCCGGTGTGATTCGAAGAAAGCGATGCGCAATCGCTCGAAGTAATTCATCTCCTACTTCATGGCCATACTGATCATTGACCTCTTTGAAACCATCGAGGTCCAACAAAAGTATGGATGAAGTACCAATTCGTGCGCTCTGCTGCAGCTGCCAGATAAATTCTCGGCGATTGGCCAAGCCAGTCAATTCATCAACTCGCGCCAATTGGCGATCGACACTGGCACTCTCCGCACTCTTGAGTGCAATTGCCATTCGCAGAAATCCCAGTAAGAGCGTTATACCAATCGGTGCGATACAGAAGCGTGGGAAGCGCTGCGAATCTAACGCAACTAGCACCAAGAGCGTTGCCGCAGAGAAAATTGCGAAGGTAATCAGAATTGGTGGAACTACTTCACTGGCCATTAATTTCTCTTGGCGCTGTGCGATTCCTAAGGTAATAAGCAATAAGCCAAATAACCAACCATCATCAATAATTGAACCAAATTGGTATCGCTTATGGCTGAGCTCCCAAAGAAATGAGAAATCGTTAATAACAAAGAGCACTAGGCCAGAAATTATTGTGATCGAGCGCTTATTTATGGAAGCTGCCAATAACGATGACGTTCCAATCGTGAGCAAGATTAGGTCAGCGATGGGAAAGAAAATAGCGAAGAAAGTTGCCACGCTATCGCCTGATGACTTACCAAAGAATGGCTCTATGAGCAGGGCTGCCCCGATTGAACTCAGGCCAGCAGTAACAATGGCAGCATCGAGAAATTCAGTTGAACTCAACTTTTTAGGCAACCTAATTGATCGAGGCAGGCCAATCACTAAGCAGGGATAGAAGCAGAGGTAAAGGAAATTTGCTACCGAAAACCAGGCTCGATTGAACTCGAAAAAGAAGGCGAATGAGGCAAGCAGTGATCCGGAGAGCCAGAAAGAGAATCCGAGTAGGAGGGCAGTGAGTGCAGTGCGATCTATCACTTGGCGATTGCGAAGGAGCAGCAAGCCAATTGCGAGTGCAATTGCGTTATACCCAATTAGATCTACAACGAGCGAAGCATCAGTAATGAAGAATTTGTAAGTTGCATGGAGAAAGAGGAGAGCGGTTAGAGCAACTTCAACTCTGTGATTCGTTTTCATGACGAGAACGAGGCAACAGTACTAAGGCCTACCTATTGAATAGGGGTAGCCAGAGGTGTGAGCTTAGAGCCCAGCTGCGCAGGATTGTGAACGGATCAGTTGCGCTTGCTTCAAATCTTCTTTAGCGCTGTTGAGTTGAGTCGTTGCGCTCTGAGTGGTGGTGAGTAATCGAATGTTATCGCGCAGATTCTTCACATTGCCCGCAGCAGCTTTGATACCGATTCCAAGGGTGCTGATCTGCCCATTCATAGTGTTAATAAGCGCAGCAGTCTTTGCATCAGGATTTTTAATTGCCTTGAGTTTTGTGACATCTGCAGTCAACTTAGTAACAGTAGTCTGCCAGCCTTTGTAATCATCCTCTTTCTGCTTTGCAACAGATTCGGCTGCAGGTGCAGTTCCCTTTGTTGGGTCGGTAGCCAATGGCGCATTAATCGCCCAAAAGACTGTAGCGGAGGCCACGGTGCCGACATTGGTTGCACTCGGTGCATTTCCTGCCGGCACTGCAGAGAGTGCTACATAGTAATTATCAGTATCTTTTGTATAAATAAATTCGCCAGTTGCATATGTCTTCGACGCCTTCCATTCCAGCATTCGCTTTATGGAATCGTTGATGCGTTGTTGAGTTTGTTCAATTTTTGCTTTAGCTAGAGCTCCGGTAAGTGCATTCAATTTATTTTGCACTGCGGTGTAATTTGCAGCGGCAGTAATGCAACCAGTCCATACCCATGTGAGTTTGGCATTCTTCACCAGCGGATTTCTGGTGCATTTATATGTATCAGTGCCAGACTTAATCGTGGCATTCACTTTGGCGCAAGGTGTGCCATTTGAAATCTTTGTTGCTGCAGATGCAGCTGGAGTAATCAAGAGGGAGCCAAGCAA
Source organism: Actinomycetota bacterium (assembly GCA_009697555.1). Taxonomy (GTDB): domain Bacteria; phylum Actinomycetota; class Actinomycetes; order Nanopelagicales; family Nanopelagicaceae; genus WLQV01. The sequence continues at coordinate 7,351 of WLQV01000032.1, forward strand.
AGCGCTAGTGATGATGGCACCAAATAATCTGCGAGTTGTGACTGAATGCATTGAACTCCTCCAAGTGAATCGATTCCTGCTGCTACTAATGAGAGATATTAGCCAATCTTGCTGTGATTTTGCCGCTGTCGCACCCGTACATTCATACCTATTTTTCGAACAATAGGTCGAGGTGCAAGGCGGGCAAGGCTAGATATGAATTTATATTGCCAACTCGGTATTGAGATTGCCTTTCCAGCAATCGCATCACGCCAGCCAGCTCTCACCACATCATCTGCACTGAGCCAGAGAATTTCAGGGAGACCGCTGAGATTCATCTTGCCGCGTGCGTGGAATTCAGTATGAGTAAATCCCGGACACAACGCTGTAATTTTCACACCACTTCCTTCTAATTCAGTGTGAATCGATTCAGATAAGACTGTGAGATAGGACTTTGCCGCGCTGTAGGAACCGCCTGCAATAAAGGAGGCAACTGACGAGACATTGATAATGACACCGGAATTACGCTCTTTCATAGCAGGGAGCACAGCATGTGTGAATCTCATAGGCGCAGTAACGAGAACTTCTAGCAGTTCATTTTCTATCTCGCGATCACTGCGCGAAAATGCCTTGTTAATTCCAAAGCCAGCATTATTTATGAGAACTTCAATCGGCTTAATCTTTTTAAGTAGTCGTGCTTCCACTTTGCTCTGCCCAGCTTTGGTTGCAAGATCGGCTGAGATAACTTCAACTTTCGCCCCTAGCTTGGATAACTCTTTAGCGCGCTCATTGAGTCGCTTGCGATCGCGGGCAACAAGAACTAGATCAAATCCTTCTTGAACAAGAAATTTCGCATAACTGGCGCCAATGCCTGCAGTTGCCCCGGTAACCAGCGCAATCTTCTTCTCCATGTTAATTCCCAACTTTTAGTGCAGCTGGTGCGCTACTTGGTATTGCTGGTGAGTGAGGAGTTACGGGTAATA
>WLQV01000033.1 GCA_009697555.1 Actinomycetota bacterium
CTGAAGGGGCTCAATCAATGTAACTTGAAGATCTGGGCGGGCCAAGGCAATGACAATGCCAGGAAGTCCTGCCCCACTGCCCACATCAAATACCTTGGCGCCTTCTGGGATCAAGGTAGTGAGAGCTAGGCAATTGAATATGTGGCGATCCCAGATTCGCTCTCCCTCTCGGGGGCCAATCAGCCCGCGCTCAATTCCAGCTGTCGCAAGGAAATTGGCGTAGGCAGAGATCTCGCTCCCGCGAAGGGGAAAGTGGCGCTCAATAAGGGTTTCACGTGAAACCCCGGATCCAGTATTAATTGGGGTAAATCACCACAAAGCGGTCAGGGTCTTCCCCTTCAGACTCGCTTCGAAGGCCTAAATCTTGGATCGTGTCATGGATGATCTTGCGTTCAAAGGCATTCATCGGATCGAGCTTGATCTCTTCACCAGAGCTCTTCGCCTCCTCAGCCTTCTCCTGCGCAAGGGCCTTGAGCTCAGAGCGTCGTCCGGCACGGAAGCCATCGACATCGAGCATGAGGCGGCTGCGATCTCCGGTAGAAGTCTGCACAGCTAAGCGGGTGAGCTCCTGGAGGGCATCGAGTACTTCGCCATCGCGACCAACGAGATGGGCAAGTCCGCCACCCACAATTGCTAGGGCTGCGCGATCATTCTCTACATCGATGTCGATATCTCCATCGAGATCGACGATGTCGAGTAGGCCCTCAAGGTAATCGGCGGCGATATCGCCCTCCTCCTCAAGTTTGGCAATCAAGCCAGGACCCTTCTTCTCCGTTTTCTCAACTAGATCTTTCTCTACAACAACGTCGCTCTCTACCTCTGTACTCATGATCTCTGCCCTTCTTGTCGGAATTCTGATGATTTAGCCTGATTTGTAGGCTTTTAGCTACTTCTTCTTCTTTTTCTTCTTTGGTTGTTTACGTTGTCCCTCTTTGAGTGCGGTATCTCCTGCATCGGTAGGAGTCTCGCCTTCAGGTGCTGGAGCAATTCCTTTTCGTACGCGCTTTGCTTGTAACTCTTCATAAGCAGGTGAACCTGGTGTGGGGTTTCGTTTAATGACGTAGTACTGCTGACCCCATGTCCAAATATTTGTTGTTGTCCAATAAATTAAAACACCGATGGGAAAGTTAACGCCCGAGATTGCAAAGATAACGGGGAATAAATACAACATGATCTTCTGCTGTTGCAACATCATGTTGTTACTTGAATCCATCTTCGGCATTCCCTTGCGCATAAGTTGGCGCTGAGTGGTGAATGTTGTAATCGACATAATTGCAATAAGAAGAATGGTGACGAGCTTTGTTGTTGCATTGGTCGAACCTAAAAATGTTGAGGCAATCGGTGCACCGAAGACCTTCGCTTGAGCGGCGCTCTCTACATCGACTTGGGTTAGAACTCCATGTGGTTGAGGTGGATTCTTTCCAATTCCATTGAGCACGGTAAATAGGGCGAAGAAGATAGGTGCCTGAGCCAGAATCGGAAAACAGGATGCCAGTGGATTTGTCTTGTGCTCTTTGTAGAGCTTCATCATCTCTTCAGATTGCTTCTGACGATCATCTTTATATTTGCTCTGAATTGTTTTGAGGTGTGGCTGCAAAGCAGTGAGTGCGCGCTGGCTCTTGATCTGCTTGACGAAGAGTGGAATCAAAATAATACGGATCAGAATTACTAGACCGATGATTGCAAAGCTCCAGGACACTCCACTATTGGCGCCAAAGATCGGCTTGAGTAATTTATGGATGGAGATAATGACCCAAGAAACGGCGATATATAAGGGGTTTAGGATGCTTCCCATTAGTTGGCTACTTCCAATCGTGAGGGTGTAATTTTTCGCTCTGGAACATAATCCACGCCACCGTAGGACCATGGATTGCATCGCACTAAACGCCACAACGCCATAGCAACTCCACGAATACCAAAGCGAGTAATTGCAGTGAGTGCGTAGTTAGAACAAGATGGGTAGTACTTACAGCGCGGAGCAAAGGCTGGAGAGATCCACTTTTGATATCCGGTAATCAGAAATTTAACTAGCCCCTTCATCGCGCCACCTCAGCCTTAGCTACCAGTGCTGCAATGAGCGAAGTGGTTTCTTCCTGAAGTGATCCACTCACTGCACTTGGCAATGCGCGAATGACAAGAAGGGATCCGGCGGGAAGAGTTGAAATGCTCTGCGCGATTCCATGACGGATGGCGCGAGCAACACGATGGCGAGTGACCGATCCGCCAACTGACTTACTTACTACCAAGCCACAGCGAGGTAGGTCAGCGATCTCAGGTTGCACAAATATGTATCCGACGAGCGAGCGACCTGTGACGCGAGTTCCAGTCTTTGTTGCGCGCGAAAAATCTAATGGTGAGGTGAGTCGGTATTTCTTAGGTAGCACGTCGAGATCAATCGCGAACGTTGGTCTACGAGTTACGCGGAGAGGCGAAGACGACCCTTGGCGCGGCGAGCTGCAAGAACTGCGCGGCCACCACGTGTTGCCATACGTGCACGGAAGCCGTGCTTCTTGGCGCGACGGCGAACATTCGGCTGAAAGGTGCGCTTTGTCATGGTGACTCCTAAAAATTTTTATCTACGGGGAACTGCTTGTGCTCACTGACGCTCAGATGAGAAGGTAACGGTAGAGCCCGAGGGTAAGGGCGGTCAAACCGGCCCCTGCCTACGCCTACTCCTTCAAGGAGGAGTTGAGGGTTGTGGATAACCACTTGATTTCCACTCAGAAAGGCTCTACTTTTCGCTTCCCTCCACAGGGAAATCGATCAGAAGGCAGAGCTAGCCCGCTCTTACTCATCGGTAAGGGCTCTCAACCCAAGGTTTAGACCACAGCCTGTGGATAAGCATGTGTACAACCTATTTTCGCAGAATCGACCCTTTGGAGAGGCCCATGGATACCCCCGATTTATTACCCGAGGCCCTTCCCGTTGCGAGCGATCTCGCATTTCTTATGGAGCTCTGGAGCCGCACCATCGATGCCGTTGCATCTGATGCTCCTCAGCACCGCGCCTTCCTCTCTCTTACTCGTCCAGTTGGACTTCTTAAGGGAAATGGCGCAACCAATCTTCTCGTTGCCGCCCCTAATGCATTTGCTAAAGATGTTTTAGAGACTCGCCTTCGTAGCGCTGTCACAGATTTTCTCTCCACTGAATTAGGCGAGCGCATCAACATCGCCGTCATCATCGATGAAGCCCTCGAAGTTGCTAGCCCTCCTGCACCAGAGATAGAAATCATTACCGCTCGCGCCGGCACTGGTCGCGATGAGCAGATGTACTCAGAAAATTCCAAGAGCAATAAGAGCATTGAGCAATCACAACTCAACCCTCGTTACATTTTCGAAACTTTTGTGATCGGTGCATCCAATCGCTTTGCACATGCTGCAGCTGTTGCGGTAGCTGAAGCCCCCGCAAAGGCTTATAACCCGCTATTTATTTACGGTGAGTCAGGATTGGGTAAAACCCACTTACTACACGCTATTGGCGCCTATGCCAAGGAGCTCTACGGAACAACTCGGGTGCGTTATGTATCGAGCGAAGAGTTCACTAACGACTTTATTAACTCGATCCGCGATGACAAGGCGAGTGTTTTCCAACGCCGCTACCGCGATCTCGATATTCTCTTGGTGGATGACATTCAATTCTTGGAAAATAAAGAGCGCACTCAAGAAGAGTTCTTCCATACCTTCAATACTCTCTACAACGCCAATAAGCAGATCGTCATCTCAAGTGATCGTCCGCCAAAACAATTAACAACTTTGGAAGATCGCCTTCGCTCTCGCTTCGAGTGGGGCCTGATTACTGACATCCAGCCACCAGAGTTGGAAACACGTATTGCAATTCTTCGCAAAAAAGCTGCGCAAGATAAATTAAATGCACCCGATGATGTTCTTGAATACATCGCAAGCAAAATTTCCACAAATATCCGCGAGCTCGAAGGTGCACTTATTCGCGTAACTGCATTCGCAAGTTTGAATCGCCAAGGTGTGGATTTAGGTTTGGCTGAAATCGTTTTGAAGGATCTCATCCCAACCGCCGAAAGCAGTGAGATCACCGGGGCCACGATCATGGCTCAGACCGCTGCTTACTTCAGCCTCACCATCGATGATCTCTGTGGCACTTCGCGTTCTCGGGTATTAGTCAATGCTCGCCAGATTGCGATGTACCTCTGCCGCGAACTCACCGAGCTCTCCTTGCCAAAAATTGGCCAGGCATTTGGTGGACGCGACCACACGACAGTGATGCATGCCGACCGGAAGATCCGCCAACTTATGGCAGAGCGCCGTTCGATTTATAACCAAGTCACTGAGTTGACCAACCGTATTAAGCAGCAAGGCAAGAGTTCTTAAGGCTTTAACTTCACTCTTGTCCGAATTGGGGCTATTTACCCCCAGACTGTGGATAAGTTGTGGATAACTGTGGGAAAGTCCCGCTTTTATGTGGATATCTTTATTTTAAGGAGGGGGTGCGAGGTGGTTACAGCTCAGGCAGCTTTATTAACTCCCTCTTATCCCCAGAGTAAAAGCTCTTATCAACAAGGTAAAAGAGTAAGTAAGGGGATCCACCAGCACTTTTCTTACTTTTCCACAGATTTTCGCTCTAGTTACTACGACTATCTATATAAATCATCTCTTAGGGGTGGAGAACTCATTGAAAAGAGTTTAACCTCACGAAGGATAAGAATTAAGGGGAGTGTATGAAATTTACAGTTGAGCAGAGTGCTCTAGCTGATGGCGTTAGTTGGGTCTCTCGAAGTCTTTCGAGCCGGCCGATTATGACTGCCTTATTAGGAATTGTTATCTCAACCGAAGGTAACACAATTCATCTCACTGGTTCTGATTTAGAAACAACTAGTAAGTCCCACTTCAACGCTGATGTAAAAGATGCTGGTGAAGTTTTAGTACCAGGGCGTTTACTAGCGGAAATTTCTCGCTCACTCCCAAATAAACCAGTTACCTTCACACTCGACGGAACACGTGTATTAGTAACAGCGGGCAGTGCAAAATTTACTCTCCCTACTCTCCCACTTAATGAATACCCGCAAGTGCGCGAAGTGCCAGAAATTGATGGCACTGTAGCAAGTGATTTATTTGCAACCGCAGTAGCACAAGTGGCAATTGCAGCTGGCCGCGATGAATCACTACCAACCTTGACCGGTATCCATGTAGAGGTAAAACAAGATAGCGTCACACTTGCTGCAACAGATCGCTACCGTCTTGCTGTCCGTGAATTTTCATGGCAAGCCATAAAGCCAAATACTGAAACCAGTGCACTGCTGCGCGCTCGCACATTAGCCGATGCCGCAAAATCAATTACTGGTAGCAAGAATGTTTCGATCTCATTTGGTTCCACTTCTACTAACGATCGCCTTGCCGGTTTCGTAGGAGATGGAAAGACAATGACATCGCGCATGCTCGATGGAACATTTCCTCCCTACCAACATCTATTACCGCAGAGCTTTTCGACAACTGCTGTAATTAAAGTTGAACCACTACTTGCATCCGTTCGCCGTGTTGCACTTGTTACTGATAAGACAGTTCCGCTACGTCTTAATTTCGCTGACAGCAAACTCTCACTAGAGGCCGGCACTGGTGAAGATGCTCAAGCCACCGAAGAGCTTGATATCTCACTCAATGGCGAAGCAATCACCATCGCATTTAATCCGGGCTTCTTAGAGGATGGGCTACAAGCAGTAGGAACCGAATTTGTGCAGATTGCATTTACCGGTTCTAACAAACCTGCCGTCCTTACTGGAAAGTCCAGCGCAGATGGTGCATCAGATGAGAGCTATCGCTATCTCTTGATGCCAATGCGATACGCCTCTTAATAATTTCCTGTGCAGATCAACCAACTCGCGCTCACCAATTTTCGTTCGTATCCAGAGCTCGAGCTAAATTTCGATAAAGGCACAACGCTCTTTATCGGCGACAATGGTTCAGGCAAGACAAATATTGCCGAAGCAATAATTTATCTCTCCTACCTCTCATCGCATCGAGTCTCACAGAACCAACCACTCATCTCGCTCGGAAAAGATCAAGCCATCATCCGTGCTGAAATTTCGCGAGACGATCGGACGCTTCAAGTAGATTTAGAAATCAATGCAAGTAAAGCCAATCGCGCCAGACTTAATCAATCGCCAGTGCGCAGCCAACGCGAAATCCTTGGCGCCTGCCAAGTTATTTACTTCACGCCAGAGGATTTAGATTTAGTTCGCGGCGACCCCACGATCCGACGTGATTTCCTTGACCGGCTTTTAGTTTTACGCACCCCACGGCTTGCCGGTGTTATTAGCGATTATGAAAGAGTTGTGAAGCAACGCAATGCGCTATTAAAAACCAGATCTGGCGCAGCAGCACTTGCACCATGGAATGAACAACTTGTGGCCTTAGGTGCGAATTTAGTGAGTGAGCGAATTGCACTTATAACTCTGCTGAACCCAGAGGTCGCCCGCAACTACGCACAACTCAATGAAGTTAAACCAGCGACTATCTCTTATAAATCATCAACAGAGGGATTGAGCGGCGATAAAGTAAAAAACCTCGAGATTCTGCAGCAGCGCTTAGAGGAAGTTCAGTATCAAGAGATTGAGCGCGGTGTCTCGTTAGTTGGTCCACACCGCGATGATCTCTACCTGCAGCTCTCAACTTTTCCAGTTAAGGGATATGCCAGTCACGGTGAATCATGGTCGATTGCGTTATCGCTGCGCCTTGGGGCCTTTGATTTATTACGCAAAGAGGGCGCAGAGCCGATTCTAATTCTTGACGATGTTTTTGCCGAGTTAGATAATTCGCGGCGAGCGCAATTACTTAATGCGGCAACAATTGCGCAGCAAACCATTATAACTTCAGCAGTTGCTGAGGATCTACCAGCTAGCCTGCAGGCCCGTAGATATTTTGTAACACCAGGAAAGGTTGCGAGTAAATGACCAAACGCGATCTTGCACTCGATTTATTCCGCTCCTTCCAAACTGGCAAACGCACAAAGCGAAAGATTGTTGAAGAGAAGCGCCCAGAGATTGATCCCACTCGATCACGCGATCCAGAGTTACTAGCTAATGTTTTAGATTCATTAATTGTTGACCGTGATTGGAAATCTGGAATCGCAGAAGGAAATTTATTTACTTCGTGGGATGAAATTGTTGGCGCAGATATTGCACAACATGCAACACCAATAACTTTTCTCGATGGGGTACTGACTCTGCGCACAACATCAACTGCATGGGCAGTTCAATTGCAACGCGTTATTCCGGACATGATTGCGACAGTGCAATCGAGTGCACCTGGAGTTTTAGTTGATTCGATTGTCATTCTCGGGCCCACTGCGCCGAGTTGGAAGCGGGGCCTTCGAACAATCCGCGGGGCGCGAGGTCCCCGTGACACATATGGGTGATTTCACGCTCAGATCTAGTAGGCACCCTCAACTGCCTCGATTTCTCCGCGCTATACCCGCATAGAAGGCTTTCTACGGCTACGCACTCTCTGACTTTGGACTAGGATTAGAGGCGCTCGTTACAGTAAAGAGGCCAAGGCGGCGTTTTACCCGCTTTTGACCATCCCCGAAGGAGTCCTTATGGTTGAAAAGAGTGGTTCATATGATGCCAGCTCTATCACCGTACTCGAAGGGCTCGAAGCGGTCCGCAAACGCCCAGGAATGTATATCGGCTCCACCGGCGAACGTGGTCTCCATCATTTAGTTTACGAAGTAGTTGATAACTCAGTCGATGAAGCACTCGCAGGTTATTGCACCGAAATTAATGTCACCCTCCTTGCAAATGGCGGAGTTGAAGTCATTGATAACGGGCGCGGTATCCCCGTGGACATGCATCCAGTTGAAAAGAAACCTGCACTTGAAGTTGTAATGACAGTTCTTCACGCCGGTGGAAAATTCGGCGACGGTGGTTATTCAGTATCCGGTGGATTGCACGGCGTGGGTATCTCTGTTGTTAATGCGCTCAGCACTGACTTAGCTGTTGAAGTTCAACGCGATGGATTTGTCTGGCAACAGGAGTACAAACTTGGAGTACCAACTGGCCCACTTCGCAAAGGTAGCGAGACTTCAAACAAAGGAACCAAAACTCACTTCTGGCCATCAAGTGAGATTTTCGAAACAACAGATTTCTCTTTTGAAACACTCTCTACTCGATTTCGCGAGATGGCATTTCTCAATCGCGGTTTAATTCTCACTCTCACCGATGCGCGCGATGGCCACGTAGATGAGAAGGGCGAACAACTCCACGTTCGCTATAAGTACGACGGCGGAATTTCAGATTTCGTCAAGCACCTCAATCTCAC
>WLQV01000034.1 GCA_009697555.1 Actinomycetota bacterium
AATAAGGTAATTGCACTCATTGAGTAGAGGGCAACTGCCCATTTCAACGAATTCTTAGTGAAAATAAATAAGAGCAGCGATGCAATAAAAACTACGGGAGAGGCTCCGAGGTGGAACCACCCCCGTAGTTTCGGTGGTGCAATCGTCATAAGAGAGAGATTACCCTCAAATTATGCAGATTCGAGAAGTTACTTCGCTGCCGCGAAACCCACTTCTAAATCAGCCTTGATATCAATGATGTTTTCCAGTCCTAGGCTCAATCGAACCAAGCCAGGTGTGACACCGGCGGCTAGTTGCTCCTCTGGTGAGAGTTGAGAGTGAGTCGTTGTCGCAGGATGAATGACGAGTGAGCGAACATCACCAATGTTGGCAACGTGGCTAAAGAGTTTGAGTGATTCCACAAACTTCTTACCCGCTTCAGTTCCACCTTTAAGTTCAAAGGAGAGAACTGATCCTGGACCCTTTGGTGAATATTTCTTAGCAAGTGAATTCCATGGTGAAGATGAGAGTGCTGAGTAATTCACTTTGGAAACACTTGGATGAGATTCCAACCACGTTGCAACCGCGCGTGCGTTCTCAATGTGACGCTCCATGCGCAAACTCAAAGTTTCTAAACCTTGCGCAAGTAGCCATGCATTAAATGGTGAAACCGCTGCACCTAAATCGCGGAGCAATTGCAGACGAATCTTGAAGATGTAAGAAAGATTTGCACCAAATGCCGAACCAACGCCAAGTGCTTGTGAGTAAACCAAGCCGTGGTAGCTAGGGTCTGGCTCATTGAAACCCTTGAACTTATCGGGATACTTCGCATAATCGAACTTGCCAGCATCAACGATGGCACCAACTACTGCATTGCCGTGGCCAGAGAGAAACTTCGTAGCGGAGTGAACAACAACGTCAGCACCGAATTCAATTGGCTTGATCAGAAATGGTGTTGCAACAGTGTTATCGACGATCAGTGGCACGCCAACTTCATGGGCAACTTTCGCAACAGCTTCGATATCCAAAATTTCATTCTTTGGATTAGCAATAGTCTCGCCAAAGAATGCCTTGGTATTTGGGCGAGCTGCTTTGCGCCATGACTCTGGGTTTGATGGGTCATCAACGAAAGTCACTTCGATGCCGAACTTTGGCAAGGTGTAATGGAAGAGATTGTAAGTTCCACCATAGAGACTTGGACTAGAAACAATGTGATCGCCAGCTTCAGCCACGTTCATGATTGCAAAAGATGTTGCGGCAGAACCTGATGCAAGGAGCAGTGCAGCAACGCCACCTTCAAGGGCTGCAACGCGTTGTTCTACTGCATCTTGCGTTGGGTTCATGATGCGGGTGTAAATATTTCCCAATTCAGCAAGAGCAAAGAGATTGGCAGCATGTTGCGTGTCACGGAATTGGTAGGCAGTTGTTTGATACAACGGCAGCGCGCGTGCACCAGTTGTGGGATCTGCACTTTGACCTGCATGAATTTGAATTGTTTCAAAGGACCATTCTGCTGACATTTCAATCTCCTTAATTTTCACGGGCGGCGAACTAGATTTAGCGAAGTAGTAAGGGGTGAAAGTAACAAGATTTCTCATAAAGTTCTACGGCGCCCTTCTTACCTGCATATTGGTTGCAGATAGAAAATAGGGGTGCTAAGAATGGCTCATGACAACTCATAGATCTGCGATTTTTCAACTCAGCGATGAATACATGGTGCAATCGGTGGCGCTTAGCCCGATCAATGCCACAAGTCTTGGCGTGCCAGGCTATGACCACCTACTCAATGATTTTTCGCTTGCTGGTAGTGAGAAGAGCGCAGTTCTTGTGCGATCAACGCTGGCAAAGCTTGCAACACTGCAACCCATTGATGACATCGATCGAGTGGCTGCTGCAGTTCTCAAAGAGCGCCTTGAAAGTGGCTTAGCACTTCATGATTCGCATGAAAATCATATTCTCTGGAGCGTTCTGGCCTCGCCGGTTTCTTCGATTCGCCAAGTTTTTGAATTAATGCCACATAGCAGCGCAGCGGAAATTGAGACCATTACCCAGCGCCTTGGCGAAGTGAAGAAATCGATGCAGTCGTGGGTTTCCTGCGTCACCGAAATGCAAAAACTTGGGAAGGTGACTGCACGGCGACAAGTGCTTGGCGTGGCCGATCAATTAGCGGTTTATGCCCAAGGTGCTTATCAAAGTTTTGCAACGGGAATTGATTCAGATAAAAAATATCCGCACTTGCATAGCGCAGCTGCACAAGCCGATGCGGCATGTGGGGAGATAAGTAAGTGGTTAAGCGATGTCTATGCGCCACTTTCTAATCCAGTCGATGGAGTGGGCATCGAACGTTATTCACATTGGTCCCGTTATTTCACTGGTGCCACATTGGATCTCAAAGCAATTTATGAATGGGGTATTCAAGATTTAGCGGCTATCAATGCGCGAATGTGGCGAGTTGCGGCGCAGATTAAGCCCGATGCAAAGTCGCTGCGCGAAGTTGCCGATTATTTAGAAACTGCGCCAGATCAACTCATTCACGGTAGCGATGCACTGCTTACCAAGTTGAAAGATTTCACCCAGGCTGCAGTAAAGAAGATGGATGGTACTCACTTTGATATTGATGATCGAATCAAATTCTGTGATGCCCGCCTAGCACCAGAGGGAAGCGCGGCAGCTCCTTATTACATGCCACCAAGTGAGGATCTATCTCGCCCTGGCACGACTTGGTATCCAACAATGGGTAAAGATGTCTTTAGTTGGTGGCACATTGCATCAACTTGGTATCACGAAGCAGTTCCTGGCCATCACTTGCAATGTGCAACAGCAATTCTGGAGAGTGATCGCCTCACAAGATTCCAACGTACCGATGCGTGGATCAGCGGTTATGGCGAAGGTTGGGCGCTCTATGCCGAACGTTTGATGGATGAACTCGGTGCATTCGATGAACCTGGAATTGAAATGGGTTATCTCTCCGGACAAGCACTTCGGGCAGCGCGGATCGTCGTAGATATTGGAATGCACCTTGGATACAAAGATGAGAATGGAAATGTCTGGAACGCAGAGTCGGCTTATGAAACTCTGGTGAACAAAGCGCTAATGGATGAAGATTTCGCCCGTAGCGAGATCGACCGTTACCTAGGATGGCCAGGTCAAGCAATCTCATACAAAGTGGGAGAGAAGGTCTGGATGCAAAGTCGCGAAGATGCAAAGCAGCGCCTAGGTGCAGCATTTGAATTAAAGAAGTTCCACTCTTATGCACTCAAACTCGGACCGATGGGTCTTGATCCATTTGCAGCTGAGATGCAACGTTGGGATGGTAAGTAATTATTACTAAGCCATCCGTTCTCCCAACCGTTCTCTTTGTCTGCGTCCATAACGCTGGTCGTTCTCAAATGGCTGCTGCATTTATGCAGGAGTTATCTGGCGGAAAAGTAGAAGTTCTCTCTGCCGGATCTGCGCCAAAAGATTCCATCAATCCGATTGCAGTTCTTGCAATGAATGAGATTGGAATCGACATCTCCCGCAATACACCAAAGATTCTTACCAATGAAGCAGTAAAAGATTCAGATGTAGTGATCACTATGGGTTGCGGTGATACCTGTCCCTTTTACCCCGGAAAAAGATATGAAGATTGGGTACTCGATGATCCAGCCGGACAAGATATTGCTGCGGTGCGAGTAATTCGCGATGAGATCAAGAAACGCGTTGAAGATCTACTCAAAGATTTAATCTAGTTAATCAAAGAAAACTCAATAAAAACTTCAAAAATCTGGTGCGGGAGGCGGGACTTGAACCCGCACGTCCGAAGACACAGGTTCCTAAGACCTGCGTGTCTGCCATTTCACCACTCCCGCAAATAACTCAGTCAGAATTTCACCGAGTATTTGAAGCCAGATAAGACGCACTGACTTGGGGTAAGGCTACGCGTAAGTCAGAGATGTTTCAAAATCGCCCTCCATCGCTCGGTAAATATCCTTTCGCAACGCCTATTTCGATATTTATCCCACCACGTTTAGCCAATTGATTCAGGTAACCTTGCTAAATGGGCGCAGAAAATCTCTCACAGAGCGATCAACTCGCTGCCCAAATTCTTGCCGCGCTGACCGCTGCAGTTGACCGCGGTGAAATCAGTTGCACAATCCCAGCGAGCGTGCGCCTTGAGCGCCCTAAAAACCGTGACCATGGAGATTTCGCAACTTCCATTGCACTGCAATTAGCCAAGAGCAGCGGTAGGCCACCGCTTGAAGTGGCGCAGATGTTGCAACGCGATCTGCAATCACTTGCTGAAGTTGCAAAGGTAGATATTGCCGGCCCTGGTTTTATCAACATCACCTTAAATAGCGCCGACTTAGCTGAGTTGGTTCGCACCGTAATAACCGCTGGTGCCACCTATGGAAATTCAACTGCACTTGCTGGTACGGCAATTAATCTGGAATTCATTAGCGCAAATCCCACTGGGCCATTGCACTTAGGTCATACCCGCTGGGCGGCAGTTGGCGATGCGTTAGGTCGGGTTTTAAGTGCAGCTGGTGCAAAAGTTGCTCGCGAGTTTTACATTAACGATCGCGGAAATCAGATGGATCTCTTTGGCCAATCAGTTCGCGCTGCAGCAGTAGGTGAGGCAATTCCAGAGAATGGTTATCAAGGCGCCTACATTCACGATTTAGCTAAAGCTGTGATTGCACAGCAACCAGGGTTGATGAAATTGTTAGGGCAAGAACAACTCGATGCTTTTCGGGAGGCTGCTTATAAGCTGCAGCTGGCGCAGCAGCAGCAAGTACTAGAAGATTTTGGAACACACTTTGATGTCTGGTTCTCCGAGCGCACACTTCACGAAGGTGGATCGGTTGCGCATGGTTTAGAGAAGTTGCGCAAGCAAGGACATGTCTTTGACGAAGATGGTGCAATCTGGCTGCGCACTACTGACTTTGGCGATGATAAAGATCGCGTACTAGTAAAGAGCGATGGTGAACTTACCTACTTCGCCTCGGATACTGCTTATTACATCAATAAGCGTGAGCGCGGATTTGATATCTGTATCTACATGCTCGGCGCCGATCACCATGGATATGTTGGCCGGTTGAAAGCAACTGCCGCATGCGCCGGTGATGATCCAGCGAAGAACATTGATGTATTGATTGGTCAATTGGTAAAAATCATGGAAGGCGGGGAAGAGGTAAAACTCTCCAAGCGCGCCGGCACCATTATTACTCTGGAAGATCTTGTCGAAAAAGTTGGCGTAGATGCAGCGCGCTACACACTGATTCGCTACCCGGTTGATACTCCGATGGTGCTCGATGTCGATGTTCTCAAAAAACGCACTAATGACAATCCGGTCTATTACGTTCAATACGCTCATGCGCGAATTGCTGGCGTCTTGCGCAATGCAGCAGAGTTACAAGTTTCGGCGAAGCTGGAAGATTTTGATCCTGCGATGCTTACTCATGAACGCGAAAATGAATTACTTGGCGCGATTGGTAAATTCCCAGCCGTTGTCGCAAGTGCAGCAGAACTTCGCGAACCACATCGAGTCGCGCGCTACCTTGAGGAATTAGCTGGTGAATACCATCGCTTCTACGCCGATTGTCGGGTTCTACCCCTTGGCGATGAAGCTGTTGCGCCAGTTCACCATGCACGTGCCGCATTATCTGCGGCAACTATGCAAACCTTGGCTAATGGATTAGCGCTCCTTGGTGTGAGCGCTCCGGATCGGATGTGATGCTGATGTGGTCGAGCAATGTTGCGCATACCTCTGGTTCGCTCTCACTCTCCTCACTTAACGCTCAAGATTTAGCGCGCGATTTCGGAACTCCGGCATTCTTTCTCGATGAGGCAGATTTTCGCGATCGAGTGCGCACTTGGCGCGATGGCTTGCAAGGTGCATTTGGCGATCATGCCGGCCAGGTTTATTACGCCGCAAAGGCATTTATCTGCGTGGAAGTTGCGCGTTGGCTAGTTGAAGAGGGAATTGGAATCGATGTCTGCACCGGTGGTGAATTAGCAGTGGCAATGGCGGCAAATTTCCCACCAGAGCGAATTGAAGTGCATGGCAACAATAAATCTCTTGCCGAGTTAGAGAGCGCAATAAGAATAGGTGTGGGCACAATTGTCGCCGATTCACTCTATGAGATTGAACGTATCGCAGCGATCTGCAAGAAATTAGGCAAGAAGCAGAAGATTCTCTTGCGCATCACACCAGGTGTTGCAGCACATACCCATGAATCAATCGCTACTGCACATGAAGATGTGAAATTTGGCTTCTCAATTGCAAGTGGCGCCGCCTGGGCCGCAATTGAAGCAGCGCGCTCCCATAGCGAAATTTCACTACAAGGTTTCCACTGCCACATCGGTTCCCAGATTTTTAGCAGCGAGGGTTTTACTGTTTCAGCACAGCGTCTCATCGCCCTCCTTGCTAAATACCAGAAGGAATTTGGTACCGCACTGCCCGAACTTGATCTGGGTGGGGGATATGGAATTGCCTATCTCCCTGGCGATGCACCTATGAGCGCTGCAGTTGCACTAGAAAATTTAGCAAGTGCTGTAAAGAGTGCATGTGCAGAACATGGGCTCGACATTCCACGCATCTCGATCGAACCAGGTCGCGCGATTGTGGGCCCCACCATGTTCACTCTTTATGAAGTAGGAACTATTAAAGATGTCACTACCGAATCTGGAATGGTCCGTAAATATATTTCGATCGATGGTGGCATGAGCGACAACATGCGCCCTGCTCTCTACGATGCTGAATACACGGCAGTAATCGCAAATCGCGTCAGTACTGCAGCTCTCGTATCAAGTCGACTAGTTGGAAAACATTGTGAGAGTGGCGATATTCTGATTAAAGAGATTAATTTTCCCAGCGATGTCGCAGTGGGCGATTTAATTGCAATCCCTGCCACAGGTGCTTATGGCCGCAGCATGGCGAGCAATTACAACCATGTGCCACGACCACCAGTTGTCGCAGTTCGTGATGGCAAGGCGCGCATTATTCTGCGGCGCGAGACAGAGGCCGATCTACTAGGGCTAGATATTTAATAACCACTTCTATGCTCAAGCAGCAATCAGGTGCGGCATTGAGCCATTTTGTGCGAGAGTTATCCCATGAAAGCCACTCCAACAACAGTCAAAATTGGCCTACTCGGCTGTGGCATCGTCGGTTCAGAAGTTGCTCGCTTACTTCTTGGCGACAAGAAGGAGCTCAGCACTCGCGCTGGAATTTCGATCGAACTCACTGCGATTGCAGTTCGCGATAAAAAGATTGCGCGCGAGGGAATTCCCGCCAATCTTCTCACTGATGATCTATCTGGCCTAGTCAATAATCCAGAGATCGATTTAGTCATCGAAGTACTCGGTGGCATTAGCCCAGCCAAGGAACTTATTCTCGCTGCGATCGCATCTGGAAAATCTGTGGTCACTGCTAATAAAGCACTCCTTGCCCAATCTGGTGCCGAGCTTTATGCCGCAGCAGATAAGAAGGGTGTCGATCTTTATTACGAAGCAGCAGTAGGCGGTGCAATTCCGATTCTGCGGCCACTTCGGGAATCACTCGTGGGCGATCATGTGCGCCGGGTAATGGGCATAGTAAATGGAACAACAAATTACATTTTGACCAAGATGGATGAAGATGGCGCAGCATTTGGCGATGTCTTGAAAGAGGCGCAGAAACTCGGCTTTGCCGAAGCCGATCCCACTGCAGATGTCGAAGGCATTGATGCTGCAGCGAAGGCGGCAATCCTTGCCAGCCTGGCATTCCATAGTCGGGTCAGTGATAGCGCAGTCTTTCGCGAAGGTATTAGCAAGATTTCTGCCACAGACATTGCCGTTGCAAAATCAATGGATCACGTCATCAAACTTCTCGCAATTGCCGAGCTCACTGCAAATAATGAAATCTCAGTTCGAGTTCATCCCACTTTAATTCCGCGTAGCCATCCACTTGCTGCAGTACGTAACTCTTTTAACGCAGTATTTCTGACTGCCGATTCTGCTGGAGATTTAATGTTCTATGGTCGCGGCGCAGGTGGTGCACCAACTGCCAGTGCAATTCTCGGAGATGTGGTTGCGATTTCGCGCCACTTAGCAACTGGCGCAGTTGGCGCGCCAGAGAGTGACTATGCCGATCGCGCGATTGCACCGATTGGCCAGATCAAGACTCAATATCTCATTCGCCTCGATGTTGCCGATCGCTCCGGTGTTCTTGCAGCAATTGCCCAGTGTTTTGCTGACAATAAGGTCTCCATTCAAACCGTGCGCCAGAGTGGTCGCGGAAGTGATGCTGAGTTGAT
>WLQV01000035.1 GCA_009697555.1 Actinomycetota bacterium
AATTCCAGCAGTGGATTCACGTCGCTACGCGCTGGCACAACTTGCTGGGCGACGCATTGTTGCGATGGTGGATGAAGATCTCACACTCTCTAAAATTCTGACACGTAAGAACTTTGAGAATGCGATCAAAGTTAATGCCGCACTTGGTGGTTCAACCAATGCAGTTGTGCACTTACTAGCACTTGCCGGTCGCCTCGATGTCACTGTAAATATTGAAGATTTTGAAACCTTAACTAAAGATATTCCAGTTCTTGTTAATTTGATGCCATCGGGTAAGTATTTGATGGAGGAGTTCTTCTACGCGGGCGGAGTTCCTGTAGTCATGAAGGAGCTGGGCTCATTAATTGATACATCTGCACTCACCGTTACTGGCAAGAGCGTTGCAGAGAACATTGAGAGCTTCACCAACTGGAATAAGGATGTCATCACGCCAGTTGACACACCATTTCAACCAATTGGTTCAGGCACAGTAATTCTTAAAGGCAATTTAGCTCCCAATGGTGCAGTACTGAAGATCTCCGCTGCGACACCTTCCTTGTTGCAACATCGCGGAAAAGTCATAGCCTTTGAAACCATTGAGGAGTACAACAAGGCATCCGAAGATGAAAATCTCGATGTCACACCCGAGAGCATTATTGTTGTGAAGAATGCCGGACCTAAGGGTTATCCCGGATTTCCTGAAGTGGGAAATGTTTCGCTACCACGCAAAATTTTGGCGCAAGGAATTACCGACATGATTCGCATTAGCGATGCGCGTATGAGTGGCACTGGCTTTGGCACGGTAATTTTGCATGTATCACCAGAGGCGGCAGTTGGTGGCCCACTTGGCTTGGTGCAGACTGGTGATGAAATTGAATTAGATGTTGCAAATCGCACCCTGACACTTCATGTAAGTGATGAAGAGTTGGCAAAGCGTCGAGCTCTATGGAAGTCGCCAGTCAAAGCAGTAGCCCGCGGTTGGGCAAAGATCTACACTGAACATGTTATGCAAGCGCACGAAGGTGCAGACCTAGATTTCCTCCGCGGAAATTCAGGAAATGAAGTGGGAAGGAACTCACACTAATGGCCACTAATGAACTCTTTGCTCGAATTAAGAGCGAACTTCACACGCCAGTACTCGGCGACATCTTGGATGAGATGGGGCGCCATGTGCAGTTCTTACCGCCAGAAATCAAAGCAATAGTTCCAGACACAATTGTGGTTGGCCGCGCAATGCCAGTTCTGATTGCAGACATTTATGGACATAGCGGAAAAGGTTTTGGCCGTTTAATGGAAGCGATTGATGCATTAGAAGAGGGCGAGATCTATTTTGCTCGCAATTCACGTAATCTCTGTGCTGCATGGGGCGAGATCATGGCAAGTACTGCAATTCGCAATGGCGCAGTCGGTGCAGTTATTGATGGACATCACCGCGATACCCGCCAAGTAAAGGCGCTCAATTTCCCAACATTCTCCCGTGGTGCTTATGGTCAGGATGCCAAGGATCGCGCGACCGTTCTTGATTTTCGTCTTACCGTTGAAGTTGGCGGCGTAATCGTGCATCCAGGTGATCTCGTTGTCGGCGATAACGATGGCGTGATTGTTGTGCCGCAAGATGTTGAAGCAGAAGTTCTAGAGCGCGCCTTCAATAAAGTTTCCAAAGAGAACTTAGTTCTCAAGGCAATTCAAGATGGCATGTCTGCTGTAACTGCTTACGACACCTTTGGCGTCTTTTAAGCGTTATTTTTTAAAGGGCTGAGCAAAAGTCGTTTCTTCAAACTTCTCGAGCTCAAGAAGGTAATTCCACTTTGCACTGCGCTCTGAGCCATGTGTTGAGCCGACTTTAATTTGGCCAGCGCGCCACCCAACAGCCAAATCAACCAACCAGGTATCTGCCGTCTCGCCAGAGCGAGCCGAAACAACAGTGCTAAAACCATTGGCATTAGCCGCCTTCAAAACCTGTGCAGTATCACTGACCAAGCCATTTTGATTGGCCTTAATTAAAATTGAATTAGCACTCGCTTCTTTTGCACCGCGCTGCAACCGTTGCAAGTTAGTAGTGAAGTGATCATCGCCGACGACCTGTAATTGGCGTGGCAGGGAAGACATAAAGCCACTCCATGCGCTCCAATCATCTTCGGCGAATGGATCTTCAATCGAAAGAATAGGAAAATCGCGAATTAATTCGAGCATAAGTGCTGACCACTCACTGCTTGAATAACTCTGCTTTGTTGCACGTGAGTGATATTGACCATCGCGATAGAACTGGGTTGCGGCAATGTCGAGGGCGATTCCAACTTCGCTCTCTGGCTTTAGTCCGACTTTCTCAATTACTTCTAGGAGAAAGGCACAGGCATCGCTAGTGCGTGAGAAAGGAATCCCTAAGCCACCTTCATCGGCAACTAAATTTGTAATGAATCCGCGTTCTTTGCCAAGGGCCGCTGCGCACTCGCGAATGGCAACTGACCAACTCAGAGCTTGTTCAAAATTCTGAGCACCATGTGGAATAACTAATACATCTTGAATATCCATTGCCCCTGCTGCATGTGCGCCACCAGAGAGAATGTTGACCATAGGCATTGGTAGAAGAAGTGCACCGGTGGGATTGAGCAAACGTGCAATTGAAGAGTTAGCGCGATGGGCGGCAGCATAAGCACCAGCTAGTGAGACTGCCAAAGTTGCATTGCCACCTAGTACTTCGTGTCGAGTGGTGGCATCGAGGTTATTTATTGCGTTATCAATTTCATTTATGTCAGGCACTGCGCCAACAATGTTTGGTGCAATCACAGTATTAATAATGTGCACTGCGCCATAAACGGAATTTCCACCATAAAACTTCTCGGCAAATGCGCCACCATGATCGCGCCGTTCGACCGCTTCATGGGCACCAGTAGATGCACCAGATGGCACCGCAACAGATTTGTACCAACCATCCGTTGTTTCGATGCGCACTGCCACAGTTGGGCGACCGCGTGAATCAAGAATCTGAAACCCGACTAGGGATTTGATCGTGATCATAGGAATAACTCACTTAAGGTCGGCGGGCTTTCCTGTAAGAGTAGAGCAAGTGTGTGAGCTCGCAGTTGTGATTGGGCAGCCGGTTCTAAGTAGTGAACTTTAGAAACACCATCGACTCGGGCGAGTGCAACTGCGGCAACATGCCAACCCAGATGTTGGTCGACCTCTGCCGTAGCGCCATAACTTGTTAGAAAGTGTTGAGCCGCACTTGCAATCTGATCCCGAACTTCAGTGCGATAGAAAGATTTGCAGAGTAAGTGGGCGATGAGGAATGCGAGATCAAAGACCGGATTTCCAGTATGTGCCACTTCAAAATCTAAAACAATTGCATGGTGGTTATCAACGAGAATATTCTTGGGTGAGAAATCACCATGTACCAAGTGAGTCTTCTTAGCTTCTAACTCATTGATCAATTGGGTCATGCGCGGCTGGATTTGTGAGTGGACTCGCGTAATCGCACGATAGAAGGGATCGATCCGCAGTTGGTCAAAGAGAGTGTCTTCTGCATAATCGATCAAGACTTGGGGATGTGCAACTGAATAGTTATGCCACTTCGCCAGAATTTCACCGAGTTGTTCTGCTACTGAAATATCAACCCGTCCTTCAAGGAGATCGCTCTTCCACACCGTTGAACTGCGCGGTGCACGTGAGAGCACTAATGTGAAAACTTCGGGATCGACATCGATAAGTTCTGGAACGCTGAGGGGAGTGATGGAGTGGAGCAACTTCATACAATTGGCTTCGACAATTGCACGGCGCTGATCTGCACGCCATGTTCCTTCTACTTTTAATTCGGGGAGCGCTTGTTTAAGAACGAGATCACGATTACCATCGGAGATACCAAGAACCACATTGGAAACACCACCGGTCAGAATTTCGACAGTCGCACCGGATGCAATTACACCGCGCGCTTCTAGATAAGGCAGCACCGTGTGTTCATTGAGAAGCTCGCTCATTGGAGAAATAGCGCTCTTACCAAGTAACAGCAATGATGAGATTTGAGATCGCCAGCGCCAACATTGCCAGATAGAGATTGGCACTGATTGCTGTCTTCTTTGCATTCTTCACTGCGATACCAAGAATTACCGCTAAGAAGAGAAATTTGATTCCAATTTTTGCATTGTCATAAAGTGGATATTTAGTTGCATTGTGGTTATTGAGTGGATGATTTAGTCCTAGGAGAACCAATCCAGCAACTAACGCGCTCCAACCAGCGTGAGTCAGACCTTTTGGAATTACTTTGACTTCCTTGCGCAAACCGATAACGAGGAGTGCAATCAGGGCAAGAACAAAGATCACGTGGAGAACGAGGGCGATTCCGTGGATTAATTCGAGTGTATTCATTTGAGGAGTCTAAATCTCACGCACGAAAGTTAGGTAATTTTTCTCTAGCGCGGAGAGCCTGTACGCTCGTGCTCTGTTCTTTTCGCCCCCCTAGCTCAGTCGGTAGAGTGTTTCCATGGTAAGGAAAAGGTCAACGGTTCGATTCCGTTGGGGGGCTCGAAGGTAAAACTTTGGCGGGGTAGCTCAGCTTGGTAGAGCAAGCGGCTCATAATCGCTGTGTCGTGGGTTCAAATCCCGCTCCCGCTACCAAAGTTCATGCGTGATCACAAAGGTGATTTCGCGCTCGTGAAGAAGGTCAGGTACTCTGACCTTCTTCTGAGAGTGTTGAGAGAAAGAGGAGATCATGGCAAGCAAGTCCGCGGACGTTCGTCCGAAAATCACCATGGCCTGCGTTGATTGCAAAGAGCGCAACTACATCACTAAGAAGAATCGTCGCAACGATCCAGATCGCATGGAACTTAAGAAGTTCTGTCCACGTTGCAAGTCATCCACACTTCACCGCGAAACTCGTTAATGCTCAATCCCGAATCAGTCGGGCGCACCTTTCCTGGTGTAGATGAAGTAAGAGTTACCCAAGAAGAAATCACTGAGTTTGCTCGCGTTATTGGCGAGAACTCATTTGATATAGCACCACCGACATTTGCGATTCGCCTGACGCTCTCACAATCACAAGCCATTCTCTCTGACCCATCCGTGGGGCTGGATTGGTCGCGCGTTGTGCATGGCGATCAGAAGTTTGAACTCCACCGTCCGATTGTTGCCGGAGATGTATTTCGCTGCGCATCGACCATTGAGAATTACAAGGTCGCAGCTGGTAATGAGATTGTCACAATTCGAACCGATGTTCTCTCCGGTGACGAGTTAGTTGTAGAGACTTGGTCCACTTTGGTGGTGCGAGCATGAGTCGAGTTGGTGAAGTAATACCAGAGCGTTCATTCATCATCAATCGCGCACTGCTGAAGGCCTATGCCGACGCAAGTGGTGATCAGAATCCGATCCATCAATCAGAGGATTTTGCTAAGTCTGTTGGTCTGCCTGATGTCATTTGCCATGGCATGTTGACTATGGCGCTCGCCGGGAAATTCCTTACCGATTTCGTTGGCGGCAGTCGCAATGTCACCTCATTCTCTTCCCGCTTTGTTAAACCAGTTGTAGTGCCAGCTGGCACCGATGTTGCCCTGCTCATTTCTGGAGTGGTCGGATCTGATCTAGGCGATGGGCGCTATCAAATTGATCTCACCGCGATGTGTAATGGTGTGAAAGTTCTCGGAATGGCCAAGGCCGTTGCTAGCCTTAATTCATGACCGAGTTATCGAAACATACGAGTCTGCGGGTTGGCGGCACCGCAGGTAAATTCGTAGAAGTCAGTAACGAAGCAGAAATTATTGCTGCGCTGCAAAGTGCGGGCAGCGATCCAGTCTTAATTCTCGGCGGTGGCACCAACCTCTTAATTAGTGATGAGGGATTTGCCGGAACTGTTATTCACATTGCAAATTCCAATATTGCAAGCGAAGTCGATGCCTGCAGTGGGGCCACGCTAACAATTGGCGCTGGTCAGAATTGGGATGAGTTAGTAGCAATTACTGTCGAACGCGGCTTTGCTGGCCTAGAAACATTGAGTGGAATTCCTGGCACAGTGGGTGCGGCACCCATTCAGAACATTGGTGCATACGGCCACGAAGTGAGTGAATTTATTACGCAAGTGCGCACCTTTGATCGCCAAACTCAGCAGATCAAAACATTTACCAATAGCGAGTGTGACTTTAGCTATCGCCATTCTCACTTCAAAGATGCAGCAGGCAGATACATAGTTATTTCCGTTTCCTTCCAATTGCGCATGGGCGAGCAAACGACGCCGATTCGATATGAAGAATTAGCAGTGCAACTCGGCGTGAAGGTGGGGGATAAGGTTTCATTAAAGGCCGCGCGTGATGCAGTTCTGGAAATTCGCGGACGTAAGGGAATGCTGATTAACCAATCGGATCCTGATTCATGGTCGGCTGGCTCTTTCTTTACCAATCCGATTGTCACGGCAGATGTGGCAGCAAAGTTGCCAGAAGGTGCACCGCGATGGCCACAAAGTGATGGTCGAGTAAAAGTTTCAGCAGCGTGGTTAATGGAACATGCCGGTGTTGAGAAAGGTCTACTGAGCAAAGGTGCAGGAATTTCCACAAAGCATGTATTGGCAATTACCAATCGCGGCAGTGCAACAGCGGCAGATCTCATCACCCTTGCGCAATTAGCACGTAATAAAGTGCGTGATACCTTCGGAATAACCCTGGAGCCAGAAGTGAATTTAGTTGGGGTTAGCCTTCAGTAATTAGCTTTTTAATTCGCGCAACACCTTCGACGATGTCCTCATCACTGGTTGCATAAGAAAAGCGCAAGTATCCCGATGGTCCAAATGCCTCACCTGGAACTGCAGCAACTTCCACTTCCTCCAAAATCAAGTTTGCTAATTCTGCTGAAGTCTTTGGTGTTTTACCGCGAATAGTTTTTCCAAGTACTCCCTTTACAGATGGATATACATAGAAAGCACCTTGTGGAGTAGGGCATTCAAAGCCTGGAATCTCGTTGAGTAATTTCACAATGAGATCGCGGCGACGAGCAAATGCCTCTCCCATTTTATGAACTGCAGAGAGATCGCCATTGAGCGCTGCAATCGCGGCTCGCTGGGAAACATTCGAAACGTTGCTCGAGAGATGTGATTGGAGATTAGTCGCTGCCTTAATGACATCTTTAGGGCCGATCATCCAACCCACTCGCCAACCAGTCATTGCGTAAGTCTTTGCAACACCATTGAGAATGATTGTTGTATCTGCAAGTCCTGGCACTAATACGGGAAGACTTGGTGCTTTCGCGCCGTCGTAGAGCAAGTGCTCGTAAATTTCATCGGTGATAACCCAGATCTCATTCTTAAGTGCCCACTCGCCAATTGCTTTAACTTGCTCTGTTGAATAGACCGAGCCAGTGGGATTGCTTGGTGAACAGAAAAGTAGCGCCTTAGTCTTTGGTGTGCGTGCCTTCTCTAACTGTTCAACAGTGACGAGATAGTTCTGAGTTTCATCGGCAAATACTTCAACTGATACTCCGCCAGCTAATTTGATGCACTCTGGATATGTGGTCCAGTAAGGAGCGGGAAGAATAACTTCATCACCAGGATTAATGATTGTCGCAAAAGATTCATAGACAGCTTGCTTGCCACCATTGGTAACAAGAACTTGGTCTGCCGTAATTTCATATTGTGAATCGCGCATCGTCTTCTTGACAATTGCATCGCGCAATTCCGGAAGACCAGGTGTTGGTGTGTAGCGATGATTAGCGACTTTGCCGGCAGCATCGATTGCAGCAGCCACGATGTAATCAGGTGTTGGGAAATCTGGTTCACCTGCGCCGAAACCAATCACGGGACGCCCAGCAGCTTTGAGTGCTTTGGCTTTGCTATCTACTGCGAGTGTGGCCGATTCAGCGATACTTGCGATTCGGGTCGAAATCCGTGGCTTTGTCATGGGGCAAGTCTGCCTTATGCGCGAAAGTGCGCAATTCGCTGCGGGCAAATTCACCAGTTAGACCTAAGGCCCCTTCTGCGTCTAAAGTATGCGCCCTGACGATTATGGCTTCTTTGCCATGCCCGTCTGAAGGGCAGTAGCTCAACTGGCCAGAGTTCCGGTCTCCAAAACCGGCGGTTGGGGGTTCAAGTCCCTCCTGCCCTGCAGAGATCGAAGAAGAAGAATGAAAAAGTACGTAACGATAGAAGAGGAGGCGCACGATGGCTGATGTAATTCACGACGATGCAGAATCACCTGCCGCAAAACT
>WLQV01000036.1 GCA_009697555.1 Actinomycetota bacterium
CTTGCCAACGATTTGTCGCCTCATAAGCCTCTTTGGGAAGAAGTGCTGGAAAGTGCACTTCTTGAAATCCAGCATTATCCATCTCTTCACGGATAACACGTTCGACATTGCGGAGAGTGATGTAACCCAGCGGCAACCACGAGTAAATACCAGCGGCGATGCGGCGAATGTATCCAGCGCGAACTAAAAGGCGATGACTGGCAACTTCAGCGTCGGCAGGATCATCGCGCAGTGTGCGCAAGAAGAGAGATGACATCCGTAACATAAGAGTCAAAGTCTAATGAATTGCGACGGAGGGTTCGCCCGATCCCACGCCAGCGGCTTCCATTTCTTCGGCCAATCGCATCGCTTCTTCAATCAAAACTTCTACGATCTGCGCCTCAGGCACAGTCTTAATTACTTCACCTTTGACGAAGATCTGACCTTTGCCATTTCCTGATGCAACACCTAAATCTGCCTCACGCGCTTCGCCCGGACCATTCACAACGCAACCCATTACTGCAACGCGAAGCGGAACAGTCATACCTTGCAGACCTGCCTGAACTTTCTCGGCCAAGGTATACACATCTACTTGGGCGCGACCACAGGATGGGCAGGAAACAATCTCTAATTTACGTTGACGTAGATTGAGTGATTCAAGGATTGAGATTCCGACTTTAACTTCCTCAACTGGTGGCGCAGAGAGCGATACGCGAATAGTGTCGCCAATTCCTTCAGCCAATAAAATTCCAAATGCTGTTGCCGACTTGATTGTTCCTTGGAAAATTGGACCAGCTTCAGTAACGCCAAGGTGGAGCGGGTAATCGCATTGCGCAGCAAGTAAGCGATAGGCCTTCACCATTGTTACTGGATCGTGATGCTTTACCGAGATTTTAATATCGCTAAATCCATGCTCTTCAAAGAGTGATGCTTCCCAGAGCGCTGACTCAGCTAACGCCTCTGGTGTTGCTTTGCCATATTTGGCAAGAAGGCGTGGATCGAGTGAGCCAGCATTTACTCCAATGCGAATCGGAATTCCCGCATCACCTGCTGCCTTAGCAACCTCTTTTACCTTGTCATCAAATTGTTTAATGTTGCCGGGATTAACGCGGACGGCGGCGCAACCTGCATCGATTGCGGCGAAGATGTATTTAGGTTGAAAGTGAATATCTGCAATAACCGGAATCTGGGACTTCTTAGCAATCTGCGCCAGCGCATCAGCATCATCTTGACTTGGAACAGCCACACGAACAATCTGGCAACCCGATGCAGTGAGCTCGGCAATCTGCTGCAGCGTGGCATTGACATCGGCGGTGAGTGTTGTACACATTGATTGAACGCTCACCGGCGAATCACTTCCAACACCGACTGAACCAACCTGCAATTGCTTGGTCTTGCGGCGTGGGTGGAGATTGACTGGTACTGCCGGAATTCCCAAATCAACCATGTCTTTATTCTGCCCTATTGATGGAGATTTGGAGATCTCTAGAGATTAAATTTCACTGGATTGAAGATGTCGGCAAAGAGTAAGACCAGAGTTAAGCCAACGAGCGCGATTAAGACCACCACTGTCAGCGGTGTGAGGACAGCAACATCGATCGGCGCAGGTCGTGATCGCCCCCGAAGGCGTGCAATAAATGCGCGAATTTCATCGACGACTACGACGGCAATGTGACCACCATCGAGTGGGAGCAGTGGAAGTAAATTAAAGATTCCAATAAAGAAATTAAGGCTGGCGATAATGAGAAGGAAGGTGCCAATGCGTTCTGGATTGCTCAGCTGTGAACTGGCAACTGTCTGTCCAGATGCTCTTGCAACTCCAACCACGCCAACTAAACTTTGCGGATCACGTGGCTTGCCGCCAACTGTCTGCGACCAGAGTTGTGGCAACTTCGCTGGCAATTGCCAGAGCGAAGTAACCGATGCCTTCATGTACTGACCACTAATGGAGAGTGCGCGAGTAAAGCCATCCCATGGATTACTGCGCACTGATTCAAAGCGATTAACTATGCCGATGAAACCCACTGGCTTGCCATCGATAATTCGAGTGGCGGGAGTGAGGCGAACTTCAATCGTGCTGCCGGCTCGATCAACGCTTAAGAGAACTTCACGGCCAGCGGAGTCGCGAATTACTTGAACTGTCTTTGCCCAATTACTGGCGCTCTGACCATTGACTGAGAGGATGCGATCTCCAGCAAGCAGGCCCGCACTCTTTGCCGGTGAAATGGGATCGCCTGCGACACAGGCTGCACCAACCTTGGGTACGCAAGGACTGACTTGGTTAATTCCCGATGTCACTTGAGTCGTGCCGATTCCGATCAAGATAATAAGAAGAATGAGAAAGCCAAGAACAAAGTGGAGAAAAGAACCAGCACCAAGAACAAGTAATTTCTTTCCACTACTTGCACGATAGAAAGCGCGACCGCTCTCTCCTACCGGCATGGGATCACTCGGTGTCATTCCCTCAATTCTGCAATAGCCACCAGCTGGGATTGCCTTAATTCCAAACTCGGTTTCTCCGCGCTGGAATGACCAGAGGCGCTTGCCAAATCCTAAGAAGAATTCGGAGACCTTCATTTGGAACTTTCGCGCAGTGAGGTAATGACCAAATTCATGGACCATCACTGAGAAAAGTAGCGCAACGATAAAGGCGAGAACTCCAAGAATATTCATTACTTTGCAATCCGATCTAGCGTTTCAATTGTCATAGTCCGAGCATTCTGCTCAACTGCACCGACATCGGCGAGATCTCTCATGGGGCTATTCTCCTTGGCAAAGTGCGAAATTACCTTCTCAACGGTAGAAACGATCGAAGTAAAGGAAATCTTCCCCGCTAAAAATGCGCCTACTGCCTCTTCGTTAGCTGCATTAAAAATTGCCGGAGCAGCTCCCCCTTGCTTGCCCGATTCAACAGCAAGTTGGATCGCTGGAAAGCGAACATGATCAACAGGTGCGAAATCCCATTGCTGAGACTTACTCCAGTCGATCGGTGTTGTTGCCTTCGCTACCCGATCTGGCCAATTAATCGCATAAGAGATTGGCCCCTTCATATTCGGTGGACTTGCTTGCGCAATTGATGAACCATCGTGGAACTCAACTAGTGAATGAACAATCGATTGCGGATGAATTACCGCCGAGATCTTTGAGTAATCCATGTCAAAGAGGTAATGAGCTTCGATAATTTCTAAGCCTTTATTTACCAGGGTTGCAGAATTGATTGTGACAACTGGACCCATGGACCAAGTTGGGTGGTTGAGCGCATCCGCAACCGTGACAGTGGAGAGATCACTTCGCTCGCGAAATGGGCCACCACTTGCGGTCAGTACTAAACGTGAAATCTCACTGCGCTTGCCGGCCATAAGTGCTTGCCAGATCGCACTATGTTCTGAATCCACCGGAATGATCTGCTCTGGTTTGGCTGCCGCTCTTACTAAATCGCCACCGGCTACTAGTGATTCCTTATTCGCAAGAGCTAAGCGATTGCCAGCACCCAATGCGGCAAGTGTTGGCCCCAAACCGATCGATCCTGTAATTGCATTCAAGACAACATCGCAGGAAATGGCTGCAATCTCAGTAGAGCTATTTGCGCCATCGATAACTTTGACACCCGGAAGTGCGGCCCGAACTAGCTCACTATTTTCTACAACTCCAACAACACCAACCTGAAATTTCTTGGCTTGCTCAATTAATTCGGCGAAGTTCTTGCCGCTCGAAGTAATCGCAACAAGTCGGAAAGTTTGTGGATTTGCCGCGACGATCTCCAGGGCTTGGCGACCGATTGAGCCAGTTGAGCCCAAGATAACAAGATCGCGCATGGCGCTATCTTCTCATGCCACGCCGTGAACTAGCGCTTGCGTCTCTTACGCCCAATTAGCTCGCCCGTCAGCACAATAAAGAGGGCGAGAAAGAACATTGAGGATCCGACCACATTTGCTTGCGCTGGAATTCCACGTCCGGCAGAGACATAAACAAACTTCGGGAATGTATTGATCGTTCCAGAATTGAAATTAGTAATAATGAAATCATCGAAGGAGAGGCTAAATGCCAAGAGTGCAGCTCCAGCAATTCCTGGCGCAACAAGTGGCAGCGTAATTCTCCGGAAAGTTTCCCGCTCATTTGCATAGAGATCCATCGCGGCTTGTTCTAACCGAGGATCAAGTGAGGCAATTCGCGCCTTCACTGTCACTACGACAAAGGAGATACAGAACATGATGTGTGCGATAACGGTGGGCCAAAAACCTGGATTAATTCCGAAATTAAGGAACATCGCAAGAAGTGATGCGCCAAGAACAACTTCAGGTGTTGCCATTGGCAAGAAGATGAGAGTGTTTGTTGCAGAGCGGCCGCGGAAGCGATGGCGCCCTAATGCAAAGGCGATCATCGTGCCCAGGATCGTTGCAACAGTTGTGGCGATTAATCCGATGCGAATTGAATTGCCGAGCGCATCGCACACTTCGGGTGCACCGCAGGGATTTTGCCAATTCTTAAAGGTAAAGCCAACCCATGTCAGGTTGCTCTTGGCCGAATCATTGAATGAGAATGCAAAGGTATAAAGCACGGGAATGAAGAGGTAGGTAAAGCCAACAACTGCATAAATGCGGATTGTGTTGCGCCCAAACCAGCGAGTGAAGCGCTTACCGAATGGGAGGGTTGGAACAGGAACCTCGACGGTACTCATATCAACTCCTCCGTTCCGGATCGGCGGATGTATACGGTAATAAGAATCAAAATTGCAGCCATCAACATAAAGGAGAGCGCAGCTGCAGTTGGGTAGTCAACGATTCGGAAGAATCGCGAATCGATAACATTTCCCACCATCTTGGTACTTGGATTACCAAGAATTGCGGCGTTGACATAATCGCCCGCTGCTGGAATAAAGGTCAGCAGCGTTCCTGCAACAACACCTGGCAAGGAGAGTGGAAATGTCACTTTACGAAAAGTGGTGAAACCATTTGCGTAGAGATCACCGGCTGCTTCAAGGGTGCGTGGATCGATGCGATCTAGCGAGGCATAAAGCGGCAAAGTCATAAACGGCAAGAAGTTATATGTCATGCCGGTTACAACAGCAAAGGCACTCGCAGTAAGGGTGGTCTGCGGACCAATGAGGTGTAGCGCACGCAATGGGCCAACTACTGGACCGTTCTCCCCCAGAATCTGCTTCCATGCAATGGTGCGTAGCAAAAACGAGGTAAAGAATGGTGCAACAACAAGTACAACAAGCAAGTTCTTCCAGCGCCCAGATTTGAAGGCAATCGCATAGGCAAGTGGGTAGGAAATCGCAAGAGCTAGCAAAGTCGCCAAAGTTGCATAGATAAATGATCGAGCAAATTGCTCACGGCTCTCCAGGAAGGCATTGACATAGTTGGAGAATTGAAAAGTTTGAACGTAACTTCCGATCTCACCTGAAGCTGCTGGAGATTGCGTTGATGTTGCAGCTAAATTCAAGATTGGCAGAATAAAGAAGATAGAGAGAAATGCCAGACCAGGTAGCAGAAGTAAATAAGGAAGACGGCTTGGTTTACCAGTGAATGAATTTGCCCGCTTAGCAGCGGCTTGCAAGAAAGCCATTACTCGCTAACTTCAACTTCAGATCCGGCAGTGGCATCTTCGTGGCCATCGAGTGCAAAGGAGAAGATCGGCTCCCATGAAAGTCGCACGCCATCGCCTTTAGCAAGTGGAGGAATGCCATCGTCATTTTGTTCGAAGACCATAATCTCTTGGCCCCATGGCATTTCAACTTGATACTGCGTACTAACGCCAATGTAAGAAACATCCACGATGCGACCGCCAGTAAGAACATTGCCTGGCTTATCGGCATCACTGGGTTGAATGCGCAGCTTCTCTGGTCGAATTCCAAAGAGTACCGATGCATCTTTGGCAGATGAGCGAGATTTGAGCACACTCACCTTCTGGCCAAAGAGATCAACGACAAAATTATCTCCATCGGAATCAACGATCTTGCCATCAATCAAATTCGATTGACCAAGGAAGTTGGCAACAAATACCGACTTTGGATTGTCATAGAGATCTGCAGGTGAACCCATCTGCTCGATCTTTCCATCGTGCATTAACGCAACTGTGTCTGCCATAGTCATGGCCTCTTCTTGATCGTGTGTAACGTGCACGAAAGTAAGGCCGACTTCTTTCTGAATCCACTTTAATTCAATCTGCATCTGGCGGCGCAACTTCAGGTCAAGTGCACCGAGTGGCTCATCAAGAAGCAAGAGCGCAGGGCGATTGATAATCGCGCGGGCCAAGGCGATGCGCTGTTGCTGGCCACCGGAGAGTTGATTGGGTTTGCGATCGGCAAGGTGTGGCAACTCGACGAGATCGAGCGCCTTATCAACTGCAGATTTCACATCTTTAATTCCACGCCGACGCAGACCAAATGCGATGTTCTCATAGATCGAGAGGTGAGGAAATAACGCATAATTTTGGAAGACGGTATTCACTGGACGCTGATAAGGCTTCATCGTCGTGATATCTGTTGTTCCGATGTGAATCGAACCTGCCGTTGGTTCTTCCAACCCTGCAATCATGCGAAGTGTGGTGGTCTTGCCACAACCCGATGGGCCAAGCAGAGCAAAGAAGGAACCCTCTTTAATAGTTAAAGAGAGATCATCAACTGCATTGAAATCACTATAAGACTTAGTAATCCGTGTGAGCTTCAGGTCTCCTCGTGACGAGGTCGACGCGTCAGCCATTAGTTACCGATTGCCTTCTGGAATGCGGTGCTGAACTTGGTCTGTTCAGCTGGAGTCAATGAGCGGAATACCTTCACCTTGGAGAGCATCGTGGCATCAGGGAAGATCAATGTGCTCTTTGCAAGCTTTGGATCGATCTTCTCCATCTCAGCTTGTGCGCCCTTCACCGGTGCAATGTAATTTACATAGGCTGCAACCTGAGCAAAAATTGCTGGGTCGTAGTAGTAGTTGATCAACTTCTCGGCATTTTCTTTATTTTCAGAAGTTACTGGAATCATGAAATTGTCGCTAGAAATAGTTCCACCGCTATCTGGTACTGCGAAGCCAAACTTGTCATTATTCTCAGCTGCTAGTTGGAAGGTATCGCCCGACCAGCCAATAACTGCAATTGCATCACCACTCAAGAGATCTTCCTTGTAGTCATTTCCCTTAACTTGGCGAATGAAGCCATCATTGATCTTCTTCTGCAAATAATCGATCGCATTCATAAATTGATCTTCAGTGAATTTAGTGATGTCTGCGCCTTGATAGGACATGATGATTCCCATGGTGTCGCGCATTTCAGAGAGAACTTCAACCTTGCCCTTATTGGCCGGTGCAAATAATTGATCAAGGCTATGGATTCCCTGTGGCAACTTCTCTTTATTCCATGAGAAGCCAGCCATGATGGTCTGCCAGGTAAGGGAGTAGTTACGTCCCTTGTCGTAGCCAATATTTGCTAATGAATCAAGTATGTTTACCTTATTAGGAATTTTATCTGCATCGAATTTTTGAACATAACCGAGGCGAATCCATTGCGCTGCCATCCAGTCAGTCAGCGTGACAATGTCATAACCAATATCTTGCTTGAGCTTGAGTTGGCCTGAAACTTTTCCATAGAACTCATCGTTATCGTTGATGTCTTCGCGATAATCAACTTTAAGCCCAGTGGTTTTGGTGAAATTTTCTACAGTTGGATATGTCTTAGTTTTTGAGTCGTAATCCAAGTAAAGGGTCCAGTTGGCCCAACGAATTGTGTTTGCATCTGCGCTAGCACCAGCAGAAGTCGCTGATTTACTTTTACTTCCACATGCTGCAAGTAGCGCAGCTGCGCTTACTGATCCTGCACCTGCTAAGAGGCCACGTCGGGAGATGATCGCACGGAGAACTTCACGCGCTTCTGGTGAGAGTGAATCTTTGTTAATCATTAAATGTCCCCTTCGTAAGGTCAGACGGTGGTTGCAGTTATCAGCCTTCTTCGTTGTGTGGTTGGGTGCCGAGTGGCGCTCAATTTCCAGCGAAAGTTTATGGCAGATCTACCGCGACGGCGACCAATTTTGGCGATTTTGGGAATTAATTTCTGGCAAATTTACTGCTGGGCAATTTCAGCGGCGGCCAACTGGCCACAGGCACCGTCGATCTCTCGCCCACGAGTGTCACGCACCGTCACTGGCACTCCGTAACTCTCCAGTACAC
>WLQV01000037.1 GCA_009697555.1 Actinomycetota bacterium
ATGGCGATCCCACTGCAGTCTGAGAACTTCTGGCAGTTGCTGCGCCATCCACGCCTCTCTCGGATTTATGCCGTGCGCTGGAGCGGCCAACTCACGGACGGCATCTTCCAAAGTGCATTGGCCTCTTTCGTTCTCTTCTCGCCAGAGCGCCAAGCAAATGCACTCACCGCTGCACTTGGCTTTGCCGTCGTATTACTTCCTTATTCATTTATTGGCCCATTTGTTGGAACTATTCTCGATCGTATCTCCCGACAGCGCGCATTACTTATTGCCAATGCTGTGCGCGCTTTTGATTTACTCCTCATTGCCACACTTATTTTCAGTGGCAAAACTGGGGTGGAATTAACAATTGCCGTACTCATTACATTTGGCGTTGCGCGACTCATTCTCGCCGCACTCTCTGCCGGTCTGCCACTTGCGATTGAAGCTCGATCTCTCGTTGGTGCAAATGCACTTGCCGTAACTGCAGGATCTGTTGCACTCGTACTCGGTGGTGGACTTGGGCTGCAGCTACGACGCCTTCTCGATAACTTCCATAATGCAAATCACTCAGATGCCTATTTAGTAATTATGGCTGCAGCTGGTTACGCAATTGCTGCACTACTTACGCTACGAATTAAGCGAGCAGATCTTGGACCACTGCCGCATGAAGTTAAGGAAGCAAGTTTTTCACAAGGGCTCACTGAAATGCTTGAGGGTTACCGATTCCTTCGTAAACATAGAGATGCCGCCTTTGGAATTTTTGCGACGTCGATTCATCGCGGTGGCCTTACCGCTCTTACATTGAGTGCGTTACTACTAGAGAGAAATACCTTTCACGATCCGGCAAATCCAGAGGCGGGACTTGCCGGCTTAGGTTTTGCATTTGCTATTGCAGGAGTTGGCCTAGTTATTGGCGCAGTATCTGCACCTTACTTAGTCAATACTTTTGGTCGACATAAAGTCATTCGTTATGGGTTAATCACAAGTGCAATAACACTTCCTATTCTTGCTATCTATCCAACTCGTCTCACGCTATTTATTCCTGCCTTCTTTGCATCTGCTTGTGGTCAAGCCCTCAAAGTAACTTCCGATGCACTTGTGCAATCAAAAATTGATGACTATTTCCGTGGCCGGGTATTTGCGGTGTATGACGTCAGCGTTAATGCGGCAATTGTTCTCTTTGCACTCTTCTCTGCGCTTGTTCTTCCACCAAGTGGTAAGTCACTCTTCTTGCCATTCTTTATTTCTACGATTTACTTACTTGTAGGCGTCACACTTCTGAACAAGAAGAACTTTAAGAGTCAGATCTAGCGCGCCACCACGCCATAAGTTCTTCCGTCGCGGCCGCTTCACCAATTTGCCCACGCTCTAAACGCAACTCCATTAAGAAATCGAGGGCTTGCCCAACTTCGCGCGATGGTTTGAGGTTGAGCAACTCCATCACCTGTTGGCCATCTAAATCTGGACGAATCTTCGCTAACTCTTCCGCCTCCATAAGTACGCCAATGCGCGCTTCTAACGTGTCATAAACATGAGAGAGGTGCTCAGCTTTGCGTTTATTTCGCGTTGTGCAATCTGCTCTAGTGAGAACATGAAGATGTTCCAGTAACTCTCCAGAATCGCGCACATAGCGACGGACTGCAGAATCGGTCCATTCGCCATCGCCATAACCATGAAAGCGAAGGTGCAGCGCAACTAATGTCGCTACCGCCTCAATTGTCTCGCCATCAAAGCGGAGCGCTTTCAATCGAGCGGTAGCCATTCGGGCTCCCACAATTTCGTGGTGATGGAAGGAGACGCCGCCGCCTTCAATTAATGCACGTGTCTTTGGCTTGCCAATGTCATGCAGCAATGCAGCTAAACGATTAATTAAATTCGGGCCACCTAATCGTGCTTCTAACCCAATTGCCTGTTCTAAAACAGTGAGGGTGTGCTCATAAACATCTTTGTGATGGTGATGCTCGTCTATCTCAAGTTGCAGCTTCGGTAGCTCTGGCAGGACAAGTGCGGCAATTCCAGTCTCCACCAAGATCGTAAGACCGACTCGGGGACTATTCGACATGAGCATTTTAATTATTTCATCGCGCACACGTTCGGCAGAGACAATTGAAATTCGATCTGCCATTGCTTTCATCGCCGTTAAGACATCGGATGAAATCGCAAATTGCAATTGGCTGGCAAAGCGTGCCGCGCGCATCATGCGCAGTGGATCATCAGAGAAAGAATTCTCTGCAGTGTTCGGTGTTCGTAAAATCTTTGCCGCTAAATCTGCAAGACCATTAAATGGATCGATAAATTCTGGGGCAGCACTTGTAAGTTCGAGTGCCATTGCATTGACTGTGAAATCGCGGCGAAGCAAATCACCAGTAATGGTGTCGCCATATTGAACTTCAGGCTTGCGAGTATCAGATGAGTACACATCACTTCGATATGTTGTTACTTCCACTGTTGTCTCATCTTTTTTGCCAGCGACAGTTCCAAATGCAATTCCGGTATCCCACACATGATCTGCCCATGAATTGAGAATCTTCTTTGTAACTTCAGGGCGCGCAGATGTTGTGAAATCGAGATCATTGCTGAGTCGACCTAAAATTGCATCGCGCACTGAACCGCCAACGAGTGCAAGTGTCTGACCCTCTGCTTTAAATGCCGCAGCTAATGAACTAGCAAGTGGTGCGCGTTCAATCAGCGAACGGATCGCTAATTCCCCTGCCGCAGACAGGGGCGCACTCTGAGATTTTTCTTGGCTAGCCACAATAGATAAGGCTAGAGCAGTACCCTTACTCCATGACCCCGGCACCTGGTGCGGGCAGCGAAGGTACGAAACGGAAGAAGCGGCGCAGGCGCCCCTCCAATCGCTCCCCACAAGATTTAGCTTCATCTGGCTCGAACGAGCAGAAAAAAAGTAGTGCGCCGCGAAGCAAGAGCGCACGTCCCTTTGCAAAACGCGTCGATGAAGTAAGTGCCGGTGGTTTAGTCGTTGATTTCTCTGGCACAAAGGGCTTACTCATTGGGCGCATCGATCAGAAGGATGCATCGCGTGAGCGACTCTTATGGTCGCTGCCGAAAGGACATATCGAAGCTGGCGAAACGCCAGAGCAAGCCGCGATCCGCGAAGTCGCAGAGGAAACTGGAATCACAAGTGAAATCTCTCGCTCCCTTGGAATTATTGATTTCTGGTTTATGGCCGGTGGAAAGCGAATTCATAAAACAGTGCATCACTATCTCTTTAAAGAGGTGGGCGGAAAACTTGCGCCACAGGTGAGTGAAGTTGATGAAGTTGGCTGGTTTCCACTGGATGAAATCATTGAAAAACTCGCCTACCCAGATGAGAAGAAATTGATTGCACGAAGTGGCGAATTGAAACCATGAGAGCGGTTCGCGCAGCGATCGGAATATTCTTTACCTTAACCTTTATATTCTTCACAATTCCTACAAGTAGCGCAGCAACTGTAATAACTCTTACCGAGAAGCCACATCGCGATCTCATGGGCAAATTTAGCGATGACTCTCTTGCTGGATTGATCACACCCAATGGCAGGTTAGGCCAACTCGTCTTCGCTGCGCCAACTGGTGCAAAGAAATGGGTGATTGATACCGCACTTATTGATGACATCAACGCCATGAGCACTCCTTACAAATTTGGAGATGGCCAAACTGGAACTGGAACTGATTTAGCAAAGAATTGGTTAGCCGCGCTTCGCACCGTAACTCGTTTTGGTGATGTTGAAGTTATGCCCTATGCAAATGCAGATGCAGTATTTCTCAAACGTTTTGCTCCCAGCGAATTGCGCTTCTATTGCAGCGCTGCGCAGAGCAAATTAGAGCTTGCATTAGAGCGTGCAATTCTGCCCTGTGGCGAAAATACCGGAACATCAGCGCAAATTTCAATAAACCAATCACTTGTCGATTCCTACACAATGATTCGTAAAGAGACTCTTCTCCTCAATACTGCAGTGCCCGCTGGTTCGCTCGATCAATTCCGGATGGAATTAGCAAAAGTATTTGCAGTAGGACTGAGTAAGAGTGAGCGAAGTGCAATCTCAGAGAGTGCGCGATTGGCGCTGGAGAGCACCTATCGCAATTTAATGGTGGTGCCAGGAAAGTATCGCCTTACCTCAGAGCATGAGAAGGTTCCGGTAACTCTCATCAACAACTACTTGCAGCCAGTCACTGTTGATTTAGATCTCTTCCCACTCAATTCGCGAATTAGAATTTCAAATATCAAAAACATTACAATTCCAGCTAAATCAAAAATCCAAATTACAGTTCCCGTAACCGTTATTGCATCTGGTTCGGTAGAAGTTCTCGCCCAGTTCAAAAACTCCAAGGGTGTTGAATTTGGTAAGTCGTCTGCCCTCTCGCTCAATCTTTCGGTGATTAGCCCTCGCGTAACTTGGTTTACAACCGGTTCTGGCATTCTCCTTCTCCTTGGGGCAACTGCACAGAGTGTGCGTCGCATTAAGAAGTCACGGAAATGAAAAATAACGAACTCTTCCGCGCCTCCGGCGTAATGGCCGTTGGAACAATTCTCTCCCGCATCACTGGATTTATTCGAAGCGTGCTCCTTGTTGCTGTTCTTGGCACCGCGCTACTTGCAGATGGTTACAACGTCGCCAACACAATGCCAAATATTCTCTACAACTTGCTGGTCGGCGGAGCACTTACTGCAATCTTTGTGCCACAACTTATTCGCGCCTTTGGCGATCCAGATGGCGGAATTGCATTTGCCTCTCGCCTTGTGACAACGATCAGCACAATCCTCTTAGCACTCGTGGTGTTAGGAATTCTCTTTGCACCGACTCTGGTGCGCATCTATGCACCGGAGTTTGCAACCGCGGGCTTTGAAAATGAATTTAAGCTCACCGTTGCGTTCATGCGTTACTGCTTACCGCAGATCTTCTTCTTGGGTCTATTCACAATGTTGGGCCAGGTAGCTAATTCGCGTGGCTCTTTCGCTCCCTTGATGTGGGCGCCAATTCTCAACAATTTAATTGTTATTGCGATCTTTGCCATCTTCTTGATTGAGGTTCCAGATCTCACCAGTGCCACAATTTCTTCCAACCAAATTCAAATTCTCGGTTGGGGGACAACTCTGGGAGTTGTCGCGCAAGCGCTCATTCTTATTCCAGTATTGCGGCGAAGTGGCATTCATCTGCGCCCCGTATTTGGTCTATCTGGATTAGGAAAATCATTTACTTTGGCTGGCTGGACTCTGGTTTATGTTCTTATTTCACAGCTTGGTTATCTAGTGACAGTCAATGTTTCAACCACTGCCGCGGTACGAAGTGCAAAGGCGGGAATCACAACTGGAGTCGGCTTTACGCCTTTTGGAAATGCCTACCTCATCATGATGTTGCCTTACTCAATTGTCACAATCTCTATCGTCACTGCGCTACTGCCACATTTATCCGAACTTGCAATCGCGAAGAAATCACTTGAGGTTAAAGAGAATTTAACTCGTGCTATTAAATTAGTGGGCGTTGTTACAGTCCCTAGCGGTTTGGCCTTCCTTCTCTTTGGTCCAATGATCACCCGAGTTCTATTCTTTGGTATCGCTCAGAAAGATGCGGCATACATTGGTTATGTTTTATCTGCACTAGGAATCGGCCTTGTTGCATTTAGCATTAACTTAATTCTGATTCGCGGTTTCAACGCATTTGAAGATACGAGAACTCAAGTTCTCTCGATTATCTTCATTAACCTGATTTCAGTTGCCCTCTCCTATCTCTTCTTGGCAACCATTCCTAATGAGTGGGTCACAGTGGGATTAGGTTTGGCCTTCTCATTAAGTTACATCCTCGGTCTCTTTCCTACTGTTGCACTTCTTCGAAAGCACATTGGCCACTTGGCTATCTCAGGGTTTCTTGGCCAGCATGCACGCCTTCTATTAGCTGGCCTGCTAGGAATGGGGCCTTTCGCACTTTTCGCTAATTTGGCTGGATGGAATTCCAATGAACACTCACTCATAACGCGTTTAGTGGAATTATTTCTTCTCCTCATTCTTTCTGGAATTGGTTACTTCCTTGTTGCGCGCCTTCTGCATATCAGCGAAGTCGCTGGCGCTCTTTCATTGGCCAAGAGGCAAATCACTCGCGCCATTGCCATCAATCGGAATAAATCCTCATAAACTTGCGTTATGTCAGATGTCATGAGCAGCAATGAGAAAGTCCATAACCTGGTAATTGTTGGCTCAGGTCCTGCCGGTTACACCGCTGCAATTTACGCAGCTCGCGCCCAACTAGAACCAATCATTTATGAAGGTTCAGTTACCGCCGGTGGCGCATTAATGAATACAACTGAAGTTGAGAATTTTCCTGGTTTTACTGATGGCGTTATGGGTCCTGACCTGATGGACTCCATGCGCAAACAAGCTGCGCGATTTGGTGCGCAGTTAATTACCGATGACATCGTTGAAATGGATTTGAAGTCGCCCATTAAAGTTCTTAAAGATGGTTCTGACAATGTCATCCGTGCGAAGGCTGTAATTCTTGCAACTGGCTCTGCTTATAAAGAGATCGGTTTAGAGAATGAGAAGCGCCTCTCTGGCCGCGGTGTTTCATGGTGTGCAACTTGTGATGGTTTCTTCTTTCGCGATCAAACAATCGCTGTTGTCGGTGGCGGAGATTCTGCAATGGAAGAGGCAAGTTTTCTCA
This sequence comes from Actinomycetota bacterium, assembly GCA_009697555.1. Taxonomy (GTDB): domain Bacteria; phylum Actinomycetota; class Actinomycetes; order Nanopelagicales; family Nanopelagicaceae; genus WLQV01. The sequence goes on from WLQV01000037.1 coordinate 6,639, forward strand.
CCAAGTTTGCAAGCAAAGTTGTCTTAATTCACCGTCGCAGCGAATTTCGTGCTTCAAAGATTATGGTGGAGCGCGTTTTAGCTAATCCAAAGATTGAAGTGCTCTGGAATACTGAAGTTACAGATGTTCTGGGTGAAGCAAAAGTTGAAGCGCTGCAATTGCGTGACACTGTTACTGGCAGCGAAAGCAAGCGCGACTTCACCGGCCTCTTTGTTGCAATCGGCCACATTCCTCGGAGCGAACTCATTGTTGGTCAGATCGATCTCGATAACGAGGGCTATGTGAAGGCAGAGGGGCGATCGACTCGAACAAATCTCTCAGGTGTCTTCGCCTGTGGCGATCTGGTTGATCACACCTATCGCCAAGCAATTACTGCGGCAGGCTCTGGCTGCCAAGCCGCTCTAGATGCCGAGAAATTCCTCTCGCACTAGAGTTACTACTACGGTTTCTAAAAATTTCACAGACGAAAAACGAATAGAGCGGAAGAGCAAAGATGAGCGCAGCACCATCAGTCACAGCAGCAAACTTCGATGAAGTTGTATTGAAGAGTTCTATTCCAGTCTTGGTCGATTTCTGGGCTGAATGGTGTGGGCCTTGTCGCGCAGTTGCGCCTATCTTGGATGAAATTTCGAAAGAGCATGGCGATAAATTAAAGATCGTGAAACTCAACACCGATGAAGAGTCAGCTCTAGCAATCAAATATGGTGTTACTTCAATCCCCATGCTCAACGTCTATGTAAATGGCGAAGTGGTAAAGACAATTATTGGGGCAAAGCCAAAACCTGCTCTCCTTAAAGATCTCGCCGAATTTATCTAAAGCACCACGGTGTCTGACCGCCCGCTCACTGCAGAGCAGATTGCACATGCAAGTGCCATTTTGCGCAAACTTGGGTTCTCTCATTCACCGAGCGCAGATCTTGCCGAAGCAACGAGAGCCTTTCAGCAATCGCGTGGCTTAAGTGTTACGGGCGAAATTAACGAAATTACATTCCGTGCCCTAGATGAGGCGCAATGGAAATTGGGAGATCGCTCGCTCTCACTCAAGAGCCCCGCACTGATGCATGGTGATGACATTGCAACGCTGCAAAGTCGTCTCACTGAAATGGGTTTTGATTGCGGCCGAGTCGATGGCATCTACAACGATGCCACGGAAAAAGCTGTTCGAGAATTTCAGAAATCAGCAGGAGTCAGTGTTGATGGAATCTGTGGCCCGGCAACGCTCACTGCACTCATTCGCTTAACTCGAACTGTTGCTGGTGGCACTCCAAATATTTTGCGTGAGAGCGCCATTCACAAAAGTCGTGGCCCAGCACTTGCAAATAAGGTAATTGTTTTAGATCCCAATGCTGGCGGCGCGAATTTTGGTATTGAGGGTAACGGCGTTAAAGAGAGTGAAATTGCATTTGATATTGCAGCACGGCTAGAAGGTCGCTTACTTGCATTAGGTGCCAGCGTTTTTCTTACTCGTGGTGAAAATAACTGTCCGAC
>WLQV01000038.1 GCA_009697555.1 Actinomycetota bacterium
AATCCGGAGAGAGTAATCGCAACTCCCCAGCCGACGGCGGCCAATGCAATGGCGCGGCCGTGGAATCGGTAATCCTTCACCCAGCCACTTGTGATCGTTACGAAGAATGCACCGACAGTTCCGGCGCCGTAGAGCAGACCGAGTGCCCAAGGTGCATGTAATTGGTCAACCCAAAATGGAAAGAGCGCATTTGGCATTGCAAAGAACATCGCTGCCAAATCAACCAGGTACGTTCCGAGTAAATCTTGGCGCCCAAAGGCATAGCGGATACCGAGCCAAAGTCCTGCCAGAGATGGCTTATCGGCGCTTTCATGAGGCGGCACATTCTTTACTCGACTTAAGAATATTAATGAAAGAAGAAAACTCAGTACATCGACGGCGTAACCAGTTCCAACCGAGAAAGTGGAAATAATAATTCCGCCAATTGCCGGTCCGACGATGATTGCCATCTGCATTCGCAGACTAAGTAGGGCACTAGCCGATGGCAGATCAGAATGACTGACCAATCTCGGCAAGATTGCATCCATGCTGGGTCGCTGCAAGCCATCGACTGCGGCAAAGGCGGCGGCGACGATGTAGATGAGCAGCAGCGATGGCTGGGGTAGCTGTGAATTAATAAATAAGGTCGCACTCAGCGCCATGGCGCCAGCTTCGGCCGCCCAAATCATCTTCTTACGATCTACTGAATCGGCCAGGACACCGCCATAGAGTCCGAAGATCACCAGCGGAATAATTTCGACTGCGGCACTGAGTGCCACGGCAAGGTAGGAGTGGGTGAGATTCTTAATTTGGAATGGAACGGCGACATAAGTGATCATCGAACCGAGATTGGAGACCATTCCCGATACCCAGAGCGATCGGAAGTCAGGATATTTACGGAGTGGAGTCAGATCCATCCGAAATTTCGATAACTTCGACATGAATGGGAGCCACTCTTCCTCAAAATCGCAGTAGCGGGAGATTCGCCGAGCTACTTAGTGAAAGGTCTGCTCCGGTCCAGGGAATACACCGGTGCGAACATCCTGCGCCCACTGCGCAGTGGCGCCGAGCATACTCTCCCGCAAATTGAGATAAGCCTTAGCCAATTTAGGCGCCTTTTTCGTCAATCCCATGAGGTCATTCCAGACGAGCACTTGAGCATCGCACTGCGGACCTGCGCCAATTCCAATGGTAGGAATAGTGAGTTCGGCCGTGATTTTTTCGGCAAGTTCGGCAGTGACTAATTCAAGAACTATGGCAAAGGCACCGGCCGCCTCGAGCTCTTTGGCTGCAGCCAGAATTACTTCACCATCGCTGCGACCTTGCACTCGATAGCCACTTAATTGATGGAGTGATTGTGGAGTTAGTCCTACATGGCCCATCACTGGAATGCCATTGGAGGTAAGAGTCTTTACCGCAGCTATTTGCGCACCCTCGAGTTTGACTGCATGTGCACCAGATTCTTTAAAGAAGCGGACCGAAGTAGCGAGGGCTTGTTCGGGAGATGCCTCATAGGAACCAAAGGGGAGATCGGCGATAACCATGGCGCGCTGTGATGCTCGCACCACGGCGCGAACTAAGGGAATCATTTCATCGACGGTAATTGCGATCGTGTTCTCTTCACCGAAGAAATTATTGGCTGCGCTATCGCCGACGAGTAGGACCGGAATTCCAGCTTCATCGAAGATCTCGGCCGTCATCTGCTCGTAAGAGGTAAGCATTGCCCACTTCTCACCGCGAACTTTTGCCGCTGCTAAATCTCGGATCGTGACGCGTCGATGCAGCGCTCCGCCATAGAGGGATTCGGTACTCATTACTTGCTCCTTGCCTCAAGGCCTTTGGAGAAGGTCCCTGGGATGACTATTACTTTACCGCGTAAATCGGTTATCGCGTAAATCGGTTACCGGAGAAAAGTGCGATTGCCCAAGAATAATTCGTACCAGCCAGCACCTGCCCATCGGTAGGCTTAGCAAATGGCCACCGATCAATTGCGGCAGATGCGTATTGCGTTGGCCCAAATAAATCCCACCGTTGGCGACCTTCGTGGAAATTCGGAATTAATCGCAAGCAATGTGGCGCAAGCAGCTGCCGCTGGCGCGCACATCGTGATCTTTCCCGAGATGTGTCTGACTGGGTACCCAGTTGAAGACTTAGCGCTGCGCCCTTCATTTCGCGCCGCAAGTAAGAGTGCGATTACCCAACTTGCGACCAGGCTTCAAGCAAGTGGTTTAGGCGAAATCGTTGCCGTAGTTGGGTATCTCGATCAGATTGACCAAGCAGTTGATCGTTTGGGACAGCCCAGTGGTGCACCACAGAATGCGATTGCAATTATCTCTGGCGGTGAAATTAAAGCCCGCTACATCAAACATCATCTGCCTAACTACGGAGTCTTTGATGAGTTCCGAAATTTCGTGCCCGGCAATGAATCACTCGTAATTCGCATTCATGGCGTCGATGTTGGCTTTGCGATCTGTGAAGATATTTGGCAAGAAGGTGGCACAGTTGCTGAATTAGTAAAGCGCCAACCTGGCTTAGTTCTTGTACCTAATGGCAGCCCCTATGAGCGAAATAAAGATGATCGCCGATTAGCACTAGTCCAACAGCGCGCTCGCGAAATTGGCGCCCCACTTGCCTATGTCAACATGACCGGTGGCCAAGATGATTTAGTTTTCGATGGGGACACAATTGTGGTCGATGCCCAAGGCGGAATCATTGCTCGGGCGCCACAATTTGATGATGGCTTGATGGTGGTCGATCTCAATCTGCGCCTGCAATCGAGTGATCCTGATTTAATCCTTCACCAAGATGCCAATGCGCCATACCCACGTATTACTCATGGCGTAGCACCTCGCCTCGATGAGTACGGCGAGATGTGGCAGGCCTTAGTTATCGGTCTGCGCGATTATGTTCTGAAGAACAAATTTAAATCTGTGGCGCTAGGAGTCTCTGGTGGTATTGATTCTGCACTAGTTGCAGCGATTGCCTGCGATGCAATCGGCGCAGCAAATGTTTATGGAATTGCCCTACCTAGCAAATATTCCTCCGATCACTCACTTGCCGATGCCGCAGCGCTCGCTCTGGCCACTGGCCTTAATTACCGGGTCATTGAAATTGCACCGATGGTGACCAGTTATTTACAAGCGATGCGCCTTGAAGGATTAGCCGAAGAGAATCTCCAAGCCCGAGTTCGCGGCACCACTTTGATGGGACTTTCCAATCAAGAGGGTCACCTGATTTTGGCAACGGGAAATAAGAGTGAATTAGCGGTGGGTTACTCCACTCTCTATGGTGATGCAGTTGGTGGCTTTGCCCCGATCAAAGATATTTACAAGAGCGATGTCTGGGCTCTTGCACGATGGCGTAATGCGCTGGCAATTGCGCAAGGTGAAGTTCCACCGATTCCAGAGCGCTCCATTACTAAAGAGCCAAGCGCCGAACTTCGCCCAGATCAGAAAGATTCAGACTCACTTCCGGAGTACCCCGTTTTAGATCAATTACTTCGGGCTTATGTCGATGAAGATCGCGGCGCAACTGAGCTGGCGGCAGCTGGCTTTGATCCCGCATTGATTTCGCGGGTGATCGGACTAGTTGATAAGGCCGAATACAAGCGACGCCAATATCCGCCAGGAACGAAAGTCTCCAGCCGCGCATTTGGCAAAGATCGCCGCCTGCCCATCACCTCCCGCTGGAGCGAATAACCCTTACTTTGTAACACGGCTGTAACGCGCACTTGGCATGATGCGGACATGACTTCCCCTGATCATGGCAAGCAAGAAGAGTTTGTTTTACGTACCTTAGAAGAGCGCAACATTCGCTTCGTGCGTCTCTGGTTCACCGATGTACTGGGCTTCCTCAAATCGGTAGCTATTGCACCAGCTGAATTGCAGAATGCATTTGATGAAGGCATTGGCTTTGATGGTTCTGCGATTGAAGGATTTGCCCGCGATACCGAGTCAGATATGTTGGCCGTTCCAGACCCTGCCACATTCTCCGTTCTGCCATGGCGCACTGAAGCACCAGGTGCGGCTCGTATGTTCTGCGACATTGTGATGCCAGATGGCACACCATCACCATCGGATCCGCGCAATGTTCTGCGCAAGACTTTGAGTAAAGCTGCTGAAATGGGTTACACCTGTTACACCCATCCCGAAATTGAATTCTTTCTCTTTCAAGAAGCACCACAACGTGGCAAAGAACCAATTCCAGTTGATGCCGGTGGCTACTTCGATCACACACCCGCTGTTGTTGGCCAAGATTTCCGACGTCAAGCCATCACGCTCTTAGAGGCAATGGGAATTAGCGTTGAATTTAGCCATCATGAAGGCGCACCTGGCCAACAAGAAATTGATCTGCGTTATGCCGATGCGTTAAGCACCGCCGATAACATCATGACCTTTCGCCATGTTGTGAAAGAAGTTGCACTCGATCAAGGTTGCCACGCCTCTTTTATGCCGAAGCCATTTACCGATCATCCAGGTTCAGGAATGCACACTCACGTCTCACTCTTTGAGGGCGAGGAGAATGCGTTCTACGATCCCAATGCCCAGTACAACTTGTCGAAAGTGGGACGCTCCTTTATTGCCGGACTCCTGACACATGCCGGTGAAATTTCCTTAATCACCAATCAATGGGTCAATTCCTATAAGCGCCTTCATGGCGGCGGGGAAGCGCCCACCTTTGCGAATTGGGGTCAAGGAAATCGCGATGCACTCGTTCGAGTTCCGATGTACAAACCCAATAAAGAGAACTCCACTCGCGTGGAATTTCGCTCACCCGATTCGGCCTGCAATCCCTACTTGGCCTACGCCGTGATGTTGGCAGCTGGTCTCAAGGGTGTGGCACAAGGTTATGAATTAAAGGATGAGAGCAAGCCGGTGCCACTTCCAGCAAATTTAAGTGAAGCAATTGTCGCCATGGAATCGAGCGCACTTGTCCGCGAGACTTTAGGGGAGCATGTCTTTGAATATGTTCTTCGAAATAAGCGGGCCGAGTGGCAGGACTATCGCCGCCAAGTCAGTGCTTACGAATTAGATCGCTATTTACCAATACTTTAACTACGCTCTAGCTAGGCAAACGTCAGGAGACACAAATGGCACTTCGTTGGGGTTATTTAGGCGCAGGTGGAATTGCTGACATCATCGCAAAAGATTTCCAAATCGCCGGGCTAAAAATTCAAGCCGTTGCCACTCGCGACATGGCGCGTACCAATGCCTTCGCCGATAAATTCTCGATCCCTAACCGCCATGCGAATTACGCAGCACTTGTTGCTGATCCTGAAGTAGATATTGTTTATATCTCAACGGTCCAAACACTTCACCGGGACCATGCGCTACTTGCAATCGAAGCTGGAAAGCATGTTCTGCTCGAGAAGCCATTCACCATGAATTCAGCCGATGCCAAGGCAATTTATGATGCGGCAAAGCGCAAGGAAGTCTTCGTTATGGAGGCGATGTGGACTCGCTTCTTGCCAACTATGGATGCCGTCTTTGAAGTTATCGATTCTGGATTAATCGGAACACCACACTTTGTTTATGCCGATCACAGCCAATACCTGCCAATTGAGAAGGCACCGCGTCTCTGGAATCGCGAGCAAGGCGGCGGAGCTCATTACGATCTAGGAATTTATCCAGTTCACATGGCAATTCGCACTTTAGGTTTTCCAGATTCAGTTTCAGGATCTTCGGTAATGACTGATACTGGTGTTGATTCGGCAACTGCTGCCGTTCTGAAATACAACAATGGCAGCATCGGAATGATTAATTCTTGTATGACAATGGCCGGAACGCTTACCGCTGCAATTCACGGCACAAAGGGTCGGATCGAAATTGATGGTTGGTTCTTCTTGCAAACATCATTCCGCGTTTATGACAGCAACCATGTTCTGATAAAAACCTATGACACAAAGATCGAAGGTCGCGGCATGCAATACCAAGCAATTCATGCTGAAGAGTGCATCTCTAAAGGACTCACCGAGAGCCCAATAATGAGCCTGGTTGATACAGTAAAAATTATGGAAGTAATGGAGCAGATTCACCCGTTCTAACGCTGGTTTGCCCATCACTTCGCTCACGCGTTACAATTCCCTTATGTCTCGCAGCCTCCTCCTTCGCTGCCGTGGCGGGGCCAAGTAACCGGTCCCCTCGCCGCGGGGTTAGTCGCACCGGAAAAACCCACCCCGCGAAAATTTTAAGGAGACGAAAATGAATTTCCCAAAGCAATCTGGCTCTTCAATGCCAGTGCATCGCTATTCCTCATTTATTCCAGTCGATCTTCCGGATCGCACTTGGCCGAACAAGAAAATGAGCGTTGCGCCTAAGTGGTGCTCAGTAGATCTGCGCGATGGAAATCAAGCGCTAATCGATCCTATGGATACCCCGCGCAAGTTGGCGATGTTCCATCTATTAGTAGCAATGGGCTACAAAGAGATTGAAGTGGGCTTTCCTAGCGCTAGCCAGACGGACTTCGATTTCGTTCGCAAAATTATTGAAGATGACTTAATTCCCGATGATGTCATCATCCAAGTTCTTACCCAAGCCCGCGAACCATTGATAGATCGCACCTTTGAATCGATCAAGGGAGCAAAGCAAGCGGTAGTTCATTTGTATAACTCGACATCAACCTTGCAGCGACGCGTGGTCTTTGCGCAAGATCGCGATGGGGTCAAGAAGATTGCCACCGATGCAGCCGCCTATTGCTTGAAGCTGGTTGATTCAGTAAAACCAACCGTAGTCTCATTTGAATACTCACCTGAGTCCTACACCGGAACTGAACTCGATTATGCACTCGAAGTATGTAATGCAGTCAATGATATTTGGCGCCCAACTCCTAGTTGGAAAACCATTCTCAATTTGCCAGCAACTGTCGAAATGGCGACACCAAATATTTACGCCGATTCAATCGAGTGGATGAGTCGCAACTTGGCATACCGCGACAGCGTTATCTTGAGTCTGCACCCACATAACGATCGCGGCACTGGTGTTGCAGCAGCCGAACTTGGTTACTTAGCTGGCGCCGATCGCATCGAAGGAACTCTCTTTGGTAATGGTGAGCGCACTGGCAATGTCTGTTTAGTAACGCTGGGCATGAACTTAGTAAGCCACGGTATTGATCCGATGATTGATTTCTCTAACATCGATGAGATCCGTCGCACCGTTGAATATGCCAATCAACTTCGAGTACCAGAGCGCCATCCTTACGGTGGCGATTTAGTATTTACCGCCTTCTCTGGCTCGCATCAAGATGCCATTAAAAAGGGACTTGAACACATGGAGCGCGATGCGGCAACTGCAGGCGTTCATGTCGATCAACATACCTGGGCAGTTCCTTATCTTCCGATTGATCCTAAGGACATTGGCCGTAGCTACGAAGCGGTGATTCGCGTCAATAGCCAATCGGGCAAGGGTGGCGTTGCTTACTTGATGAAGAATGAACATCATCTCGATCTACCACGTCGCTTACAGATTGAATTTAGCAAAGTAGTGCAGAGCGCAACTGATACCACTGGTGGCGAAGTAACTGCCGATGCAATGTGGGAGATGTTTGAAGATGAGTATCTTCCTGCTTTGAGTAAAAAGTTACAGAGCTGGGGCCGCTTCAGATTAAAGGGTCTTTCTCAAACATCAGTGCTTGATGAAGATGTGCACCTCACTGTTACATTGCTAGATCGCGGCCAAGAGCAGAGCCTCATGGGAACTGGCAATGGCCCGATTGCAGCTTTCTGCAATATCTTGCAGAACTACGGAGTTGATGTGCGCGTTCTCGATTACTACGAGCACGCACTCGCTGCAGGTGGCGATGCAAGTGCGGCTGCTTATTTAGAGTGTGCAATTGAAGGTGATGTGTATTGGGGAGTTGGCATTGATCCCAACACCACAACTGCCTCACTCAAGGCAGTCATCTCTGCAATAAATCGCGCCATTCGCTAAATCTCCTACCCCTTGCCTTACGGTAGGGCTGTGACTCTCTATCGCGATGAAGCCGTTGTGCTGCGCACTCAAAAATTGGGTGAAGCAGACCGGATCGTCACTATGCTCTCTCGCGAACATGGTCGAATTCGTGGCGTTGCTAAAGGAGTTCGGCGCACCATGTCGAAATTTGGCG
>WLQV01000039.1 GCA_009697555.1 Actinomycetota bacterium
GAATTCGGCGCGAGCATGCATTTCAAAGGTACGAATCTGAATCTCAATTGCTTTGCCATTTGGTCCGATGACCGTTGTATGCAGGGATTGATAGAGATTGAATTTTGGCATTGCGATGTAATCCTTGAAACGACCAGGCACTGGACTCCAACGCGCGTGAATTGCACCCAGTACTGCGTAGCAATCGCGAACATCATTTACTAGAACGCGAATACCCACTAAATCGTAGATGTCATTGAAGTCTCGACCTCGAACCACCATCTTTTGATAGACGCTATAGAAATGCTTCTGGCGTCCCGTAACCGTGGCATCGATCTGATCACTAGCTAAATCAGATTGCACCAATTCGATAACTTCGGTAGTCAGTGCATCCCGTGATGGCGATCGCTCTGCCACTAACCGAGCAATCTCTTCAAATTTATTCGGCTCGAGTACATGGAAGGCGAGATCCTCTAACTCCCACTTGATCGCATTCATGCCAAGGCGATGTGCCAGAGGTGCATAAATGTCTAGAGTCTCGCGAGCCTTTCGCGCCGCGGTTTCTGGCGCAATAAATTTCCAAGTTCGGGCATTATGAAGTCGATCGGCCAACTTGATCACAAGAACGCGAATGTCCTTGGACATTGCCACAACCATCTTGCGCACCGTCTCTGCTTCAGCAGTTGGCCCATAAGTGAGTTTGTCTAACTTGGTAACGCCATCAACCAAACTCCCGACTTCACTTCCAAAGTCTTTGCGAATCTGGTCTAACGTGTAAGAGGTATCTTCGACCGTGTCATGTAGCAGTGCGGCCATAATGGTCTCGCCATCCAAACCCAACTCAGCGAGAATCTCTGCCACTGCAATCGGATGAGTGATGTAAGGATCACCAGATTTGCGCTCTTGTCCCCGATGCGCCAATTCTGCAGCAGTAAATGCGCGTTCGACTTCGGCTAAATCAGTGCGCGGATGGCTCGCAAGTAACGCCGCTAAAACTGGTTCTAGGAGCGTCTTCATCTACCAAGGTTACTAACTTAACTCCCTTGGCACTACGTAAAAAATTACTTACGGTTTTTGCGCTTGGGTTGGTTACGTGGGCCGCGACCTTGGATGGATTCAACGGCGGCAGGTGCTGCCGCGACGTTGCTGCCGCGAGCATTCACGCGCTTTGCCAGAGCTTTCATCGCTGGCTCGCGCTCACGCAAAACAGCAAGCACTGGAGTCGCAATAAAGATCGAGGAGTAAGTACCGGTGGCAAGACCGATAAAGAGTGCCAGAGAGAGATCTTTAAGAGTGCCCGCACCAAGTAAGCCAGCGCCAACAAAGAGAATTGAACCAACTGGCAGAAGTGCGATCACCGATGTATTGATTGAACGAACCAAAGTTTGGTTGACCGCTAGGTTGGCCGCTTGAGTGTAGGTCTGCTTTGAAGTGCTAGTAATTGTGCGCGTGTTCTCTCGCACCTTATCGAAGACCACGACTGTGTCATAGAGTGAATAACCCAGAATAGTTAAGAAGCCAATCACGGTAGCTGGCGTTACTTCAAAGCCAACAAGTGCGTAAATTCCAACGGTAATAAAGACGTCGTGGATCACAGCGAGAATTGCCGCGATTGCCATCTTCGGTTCGAATGCCATCGCAAGATAAAGCATCACAACAAGCAAGAATCCAAATAGGCCTTGAACCGCCTTGCGAGTAATTTCCTTACCCCATGATGGTCCAATTACTTGAGTGTCGATAGATTCAACTGAAACGCCAAATTTTGCCGCCAATGAATCTTGAACAGCATTTCCTTCGAAGTTAGAAAGTGCGCCAGTCTGGATGCGGATCTTGTCGGTACCAATTTTCTGAATGATGATCTCGCCAGGAATACTGGTTGAGGCAACTGCGGTACGAGCCTCTTCAATGGTCGCGCCGGCTTTAGTGACGGTGTATGCCGCACCGCCCTTGAATTCAATTCCCAAATGGAGGCCCTGCACCGAGAGCGCAAAAATTGAAGCGATGACCAATAGACCAGAGATGCCATACCAACGGCGACGCTTGCCGATGAAGTCGATCGAAGTTTCGCCACGATAGAGACGGCCACCTAGGCCAGCCAATTTACTCACAGTGAAGCCTCCTTCGAAGTAGAGATAACGCCAAGACTCTTCTCCGACAGGCCAGAGAGTGGATGACCTGAATTGAAGAATTTCACCTTCGCCAAGATAGTGGTGAATGGCTTAGTGAAGATAAAGACGACAAAGAGATCGATCAATGTTGTTAGGCCGAGTGTGAATGCAAATCCTCGAACTCCACCTACTGCAAAGAAGTAGAGCAGAACTGCAGCGATCATCGATACAAAGTCAGCAACAATGATGGTGCGGCGAGCACGTTGCCAGCCAGTTTCTACCGCTGAGCGCAGTGAACGGCCTTCACGTACTTCATCTCGAATACGTTCGAAGTAAACGATAAATGAGTCCGCGGTAATACCGATTGCAACGATTGCACCGGCGATACCGGCCAGTGTCAACGTGAAGCCAATCCACTTACCTAGCAACAAGAATGAGAGATAGGTAAGTCCACCGGCAATTGCCAACGAACCGACCGAAACTAGACCAAGTCCACGGTAGTAAAGGAATGAGTAGAGAACGACGAGTAGCAATCCGAGGAAGCCAGCCAGCAATCCGCCGCGCAGTTGATCTGCGCCAAGAGTTGGTGAAATTTGTTGCACTTCACCGCGATCAAATGCGAGTGGAAGTGCGCCGTACTTCAATACGTTGGCAAGATCGGTTGCATCTGTTTGTGAGAATGAACCAGAGATCTGTGCGCTACCAGAGTTAATAGCTTCGTTAATTCGTGGCGCAGAAACAACTAAACCATCGAGAACAATCGCTACTTGATTAGTAGGTGATGGCAGAGAGGTAACACGAGTAGTCAGCGCACCAAATGCCTTTGTTCCTTCACCATTAAAACTCAACATGACATACCAGCCACCGGCTCCGGCTTGATCAATTGCAGCAGTGGCCTTAGAAACTTGGCGACCTAATACTTCAGCTGGGGCAAGAATATATTTCGTTGCACCATTGCGATCGCAAGTCACGATTGTGTCGGTTGCAGCATCAGTGCCAGTGCCTTGTCGGCTCTTCACATCTGTGCAATCCAAAGTGGCGTACTTAGCATTAATTGCTGGATCGACTCCAGTTGCAGTGGCAGTATCGCCACCGCCTGCTGCTGGTAAGCCATTTCCTTCAGCGAGAACTTGGCGGAAGCGAAGCTCTGCAGTCTGTCCTACTAATTCCACAACACGGCGACCAGTATCGCCAGGAACTGAGATAACAATCTGACGGTTGGCGCCACTTCCCTGCGCTGTTACTTCAGACTCGGCAACACCGAGTGAGTTAACGCGCTGGCGAATAATTGATACTGCTTGATCAACCGCTGCATTTGTAACCGCACCGGTTGAGCCCTGCGAAATACGAGGTTGTAGCGTCACGCTTGTTCCGCCGCGAAGATCGAGACCAAGTCGCACCGCTGTTGCACCTTGAATAAAGACTGCAGCAAGCATGGAAATCAGAATGACCGCGAGAATGATGAGAGAGCGGCCCGAACGGGCGCCCTTCTTTGTGACGCTAGAAGTAGTAGACATAGGAGCGAAGTCTAGGCGTCAGCGCTCGGTGTGTCGAAAAGGGTCGCGATATCAGCAGGTGGTGTGCGTCCCATGTGGCGCCACGCTTGCGCTGTTGCCACTCGCCCTCGAGGGGTACGTGCAATAAATCCATTTCGCACCAGAAATGGCTCAGCCACAGTTTCTACCGTTTCACTCTCTTCGCCGACTGCAATCGCTAGCGTCGAAAGTCCCACAGGGCCACCATTAAATCGATCGATCAGCGCACTCAATACTGAACGATCCAATCTATCTAAACCAATCTCATCTACTTCATACATCGCAAGTGCGGCATTGGCATGTTCATGTGAGAGCTTACCCTTGCCATGAACCTCTGCATAATCGCGCACTCGACGGAGCAGGCGATTGGCAATACGAGGTGTGCCACGAGAGCGTCCTGCGATCTCACTAATTGCCTTCACATCGATCTCGAGGTTGAGCAAACGTGCAGTGCGCGTGACGATCTCTTCAATCTCATTTGATTCATAGAAATCTAATTGCGCAGTAAAGCCAAAGCGATCACGAAGTGGTGAGGGTAGAAGACCTGCGCGAGTTGTTGCGCCAACTAAGGTGAAGTGCGGAAGTTGTAGTGGAATTGCGGTTGCGCCCGGACCTTTGCCGACAATGACATCGACGCGGAAATCCTCCATCGCTAAATAGAGCAACTCTTCGGCCGGACGGGGCAAGCGATGAATTTCATCGAGGAAGAGAATCTCGCCTTCAGTGAGCGAAGATAAAATTGCCGCTAAATCTCCAGCATGTGTAATTGCTGGACCACTGGTAATACGAATGGGTGCACCCATCTCGCTGGCCAAAATTAGCGCCAGCGTTGTCTTTCCTAAACCGGGAGGACCCGAAAGAAGTATGTGATCGGCTGCGCTCTTGCGAGAACGCGCAGCAGTAAGTAGGACATCGATCTGATCGCGCACACGCTTTTGCCCGATGAACTCCCCGAGATCTTTCGGGCGAAGTGCAGTGTCTGCAGAACTTTCATCGTTACCTTCGCGTGGTGATAGCAAGCGATCCTCGCTCATTTACTTCCACCTTGCGTCAGCACTCGTTTCAACAAATCGCCGAGTTCCATACTCTCTGGTGCAACACCCTCTTTTGCTAATGCACTGGCTAAGACACTCACCGCGTTATCTGCATCCTTTGGTGTGTAACCCAGTGTGCTGAGTGCGCCTTGCAATGAATTACGCCAGGGCGCACTGGTGGGAAGAACATGTGAATCGTTATGCGAGAGCGAGAGTTTGCCTTTGAGTTCGAGAACTAATCGCTGCGCACCCTTCTTACCAATGCCAGGAATTCGCTCGAGCGTTGCTAAATCTTCTGCCGCAATTGCGCGTGTGAGTTCCTCCGGTGCAAGGGTTGCCACGATTCCCATTGCAACCTTGGGACCGATTCCAGCAACTGTTTGCAGAAGTTCGAAGGTATTGCGCTCTGTCTCATTGAGAAAGCCAAAGAGGGTGAGTGAATCTTCGCGGACAATTAATGAAGTGAAGAATGTTGCCGCACTTCCAAGAGAAATCTCTCGACTTGTGGCAGGTGTGATGAGAACTTTTATACCAATGCCAGAAACTTCTACGACGCAACTATCCATCGCAATGTTGCGAATCTGACCCGAGAGCGATGCGATCATGAGCGCTGCAACTTCTTAATTCGCAGCTTCTCTGCTGCTACTGCACTCTTCAATTTGTTGGTGGCACTTCCCCGCCAGAGATGACAGATCGCAAGTGCTAAAGCATCGGTGCTATCAACTGGTTTTGGCGCGGCATCGAGATTTAATAAGCGCACCACCATGTCGGCGACTTGCTTCTTATTTGCTCGCCCAGATCCGGTTACTGCCGCTTTGACTTCACTAGGTGTATGCATTGCAACTGGGATGCCATGTTTGGCTGCTTGCAATAGCGCAATACCCGCGGCCTGTCCGGTGCCCATGACAGTTCGCACATTGTGTTGCGAGAAGACGCGCTCTACCGCGATCACATCGGGTGAGTAAGTTTCAATCCAACGAGCAATCTCTTGATCTAATTCGAGTAAGCGATCCTCTAATGCAAGATCAGTTGCAGTCTGAATTACTCCGACTGCGACCATGGAGACTGGTGCTCCAACTGCGCCCTCAATGACGCCAATTCCGCACCGGGTCAGGCCAGGATCAATCCCTAAAACGCGCATGAGCGACCCAGTTGTTGCATAGTGCAACCTTAAACAGGGGTACTACAGAATCAGGCCAGACTCGCCATAATCTCATCGGATACATCAAAGTTTCCGTAGACGTTCTGCACATCGTCGAGCTCTTCAATTGCTTCAATTAATGAGAAGACTTTCCCAGCCATTTCTGCATCTAAGGCGATCGTCATTGAAGGCAAGAAGGAAGAATCGGCAGATTCGTAATCAATACCGCTCTTCTGTAGCGCAGTACGAACTGCTACTAAATCACTTGCTTCACAGACAATTTCAAAGGCCTCACCAATGTCATTAACTTCTTCTGCGCCATCTTCCAAAACGGCTTCCAAAATCTTCTCTTCAGTAATGCCATCACTCTTCTTAGTGATGACAACGCCCTTGCGATTGAAAAGGTATGCAACAGATCCTGGATCTGCCATGTTTCCGCCATTTCGAGTAACAGCTAATCGAACTTCACCTGCGGCGCGATTGCGATTATCGGAAAGACATTCGATCATCAGCGCAACACCACCTGGTGCATAGCCCTCATACATAATGGTCTGCCAATCGGCGCCACCTGATTCCAGGCCAGCACCGCGTTTGATTGCGCGTTCGATGTTGTCGGCCGGCATTGAATTCTTCTTCGCCTTGGTAACAGCATCAAAGAGTGTCGGATTGCCATCCATGTCAGCGCCACCATTGCGCGCTGCAACTTCTATACCTTTGATGAGTTTTGCAAAACTCTTAGCGCGACGTGAATCCTTGACCGCTTTTTGGTGCTTGGTCGTCGCCCACTTGGAATGACCTGACATATCTAGAGCCTACTTCAGCGCCATTACTTTTGAAAACTGTGGCACATCTGCTCGAGAAAATAGCGATGAATTCGATTATCGCTGGTGAGTTCTGGGTGGAATGAGGTGGCAAGTAGTGAGCCTTGGCGCACCGCCACTGGATGGGCCACGCCCTTCTTATCGGTCACGCTAGATAGGACTTCAACTGATGAGCCGACCTGCTCGACCCATGGCGCGCGAATGAAAACGGCGCGGACTGCAGTCGATGCAATCTCTAGAATCTCAAGATCGGTTTCGAAGGAATCTACTTGGCGACCGAATGCATTACGACGAACTGTGATATCTAATCCGCCAAAAGTTGTCTGATCGTGTGCGGCATCTGTTACGCGATCGGCCAGGAGAATCATTCCGGCACAGGAGCCGTAGACCGGCATTCCTTCTGCGATGCGCTTGCGAATGGGTTCGAATATTTCAAAGGAGTGTGCCAATTTTGCAATCGTGGTTGATTCACCACCGGGCAAAATTAGAGCAGAGACGCTATCTAACTCAGATGGGCGACGAACTGTGATTGGAGTTGCACCACATTCGTGCAGACTCGCAATGTGTTCACGCACATCGCCTTGCAGTGCGAGTACGCCAATCTTGAGCATTCTTACCAGCCGCGCTCGGCCAAACGATGTGGCGCTGGAATGTCGGCAACGTTGATACCGACCATTGCCTCGCCCAGACCGCGTGAAGCATCTGCGATAACTTTTGGATCATCAAAGAAAGTAGTTGCCTTAACGCAAGCTGCTGCGCGCTGTGCTGGATTTCCAGATTTGAAAATACCGGAGCCAATAAAGACGCCATCGGCACCCATGTGCATCATCATCGCGGCATCAGCTGGTGTTGCGATGCCGCCGGCAGTAAAGAGAACAACGGGAAGCTTGCCACTTGCTGCAACTTCCTTGACGAGTTCAAAGGGTGCTTGCATCTCTTTTGCTGCTACATAAAGTTCATCTTCGCGCATTGAAGTGAGGCGACGAATCTCGCCACCAATCTTGCGCATGTGAGTGACCGCATTGGAAACATCGCCAGTTCCGGCCTCGCCCTTAGAGCGGATCATTGCCGCACCTTCATTGATGCGACGAAGTGCTTCGCCCAGATTTGTGGCACCGCAGACAAATGGCACTGTGAAGTTCCACTTATCAATATGGTTCTCGTAATCGGCAGGAGTAAGAACTTCAGACTCATCGATGTAATCGACACCTAAACTCTGCAAAACTTGCGCCTCAACAAAGTGGCCAATGCGCGCCTTTGCCATAACTGGAATTGAAACAGCAGCTTGAATTGCTTGAATCATGTCAGGATCTGACATACGAGCAACGCCACCTTGGGCGCGAATGTCAGCAGGTACTCTCTCAAGTGCCATAACAGCAACTGCGCCAGCATCTTCAGCGATCTTTGCTTGCTCCACATTGACCACATCCATAATCACGCCGCCCTTAAGCATTTCTGC
>WLQV01000004.1 GCA_009697555.1 Actinomycetota bacterium
CCACCATGCACCCACGTGCTATTTCCAGCCGCACCCTCTTCGAGTGTGACAACGCGATTAGCAACGCGATCGAGCAATTCACGATCGTGGCTCACAAAGAGCACAGTCTTATTGGTCTGCATCACTACTTCTTCTAACCAACGCTTGGATGGCACATCTAAATAGTTATCTGGCTCATCAAGAAGCAGTACCTCTTCTGGGCCTTGCAAAAGCGCCCGCAGAACTAACTTCTTCTGCTCACCGCCAGAGAGAGTATTTACTTCGCGCTCTGCCACGCGATCAAATGGTTTATCTAAAGTCTCAGTGCAACATTCATCCCAGATCACTTCAAAGTCATAACCGCCAGCATCGCCCCAATCGACAAGTGCCTGCGCATAAGCCATCTGGTCACGCTCTTCATTGCGGGTATTCATGAGCTCTTCGGTTTTCTTCACTTGTGCTGCTGCATCTTGCAAACGTTGTGGCGCAACTGAAAGCAGAAGATCGCGCACTGTTGAGCCATCACGTACCGAACCAATAAATTGGCGCATCACACCAAGGCCGCCAGAGATTGCGATGCTGCCTGATTCTGGTTCGAGGTCGCCAGAGATCATGCGCAAGAGCGTGGTCTTACCAGAACCATTTGCACCAATGAGTGCCACTTTCGCGCCATCGCCAACGCGGAAATTCACGTTGTTGAGCAGGATGCGACCATCCGAAAGTGAGTAGTCAATACCGCTCACGTCAATGTGTCCCATTAATCCTCTTCAATTCTCTTGGCAAGAGTGGCGCGAACCCGCTCCTGTAATTCTTCTGACGGTGGGTAATCTACTTGGCGCAGCGTCAAACCACGAGCTGGAAAAACCAAACTATCTGAAATTCGCTCTTTATTATTTAAAGTGGTGATTAACCAATCGATCGGGAATCGTCCTTCGCCGACGCAGACTAATGCGCCGACAAGATTGCGGACCATTGAATAACAGAAGGCATCGGCACTCACTTCTGCGATGACATAACCGAGAGCATCTCGCTCCCATGAGAATGTGAGTAGGCGGCGCAGCGTTGTGCCACCTTCACGGAATTTACAGAATGCGGCAAAATCAAATTCACCAATCAACTTGCTACTTGCCTCATTCATTTTTTCAATATCGAGTGGGCGATACCAAGGCGCAGTATCGAAGCGATGAAGCGGTGGAATTGCGCGATTATCATCCTGAATTCGGTAGGTGTAATGGCGAGCAAGGGCTGAGAATCTGGCGTGAAATCCAGGTGGCGCAATGCTGGCTCTATTAATCCGTATATCTTCATCGAGGATTCGATTTAACTTATAAGCCAACTCATCAAAGTCCCAACCAATCGCACCTGGTTGATTCTCAGGGATATCTACATGGACTACTTGGCCAGTGGCATGAACTCCAGCGTCGGTGCGACCGGCAACGATAGTTTCGCAATTAACTCTGGTGATTTTCTCAAGCGCACTCTCAACTTCACTTTGAATCGTGCGGCGATCTGGTTGTTTACCCCAGCCAAAGAAATTTGTTCCATCGTAGGAAATATCTAGGCGTAAACGAAGAAACCCACTCTCGGCAAAGAGAGTGGGCTCCGTCATTGAATAAGGTGCGAGTGAAGTTACTCGGCGCTCTTCTTTGCTGCAGCTTTCTTAGCAGGTGCCTTCTTGGCAACCTTCTTTGCAGCGCTTGCAGTTGTTTTCTCAGCTTCAGCAACAGTTGCAGCCTTAGCTGGTGTGCCATCGCGAAGAACTTCGATTACTGCCATTGGCGCATTGTCGCCTTTGCGTGGACCGATTTTAGTAATGCGGGTGTAGCCACCATTGCGCGCTTCAAAACGTGGACCAATCTCAGTGAAGAGAGTGTGAACAACGCTCTTGTTGGCAATCGTTGCCATGACGCGACGACGAGCAGGAAGGTCACCCTTCTTTGCAAAGGTAATGAGCTTCTCCGCTAGTGGGCGAAGACGCTTTGCCTTTGCTTCAGTTGTGGTGATCTTTCCGTGTTGGAAGAGTTGTTCAGCAAGTGTTCCGAGCAATAAACGCTCGTGTGCTGGACCGCTTCCAAGACGTGGACCTTTAGTTGGCTTTGGCATGGTGGTTCTCCTTATGCCTGCTCTGAATCAACGAAGTCATCGTCAATGTTCGCATCGTAATTTTGATGTTGGGTTGGATCAAAGCCTGCTGGGCTGTCCTTCATTTGAAGGCCCATTGATACCAACTTTGCCTTAACTTCGTCGATGGACTTTGATCCAAAGTTACGAATGTCGAGCAAATCAGCTTCGGAGCGAGAGACTAATTCACCAACAGTGTGAATTCCTTCGCGCTTCAAACAGTTGTATGAACGAACTGTGAGATCGAGATCTTCAATCGGTGTCGCATAATCTTGCGCACGTGCATTGTCGCTCTCGGATGGTCCCATTTCAATACCTTCAGCATTGACATTGAGTTCGCGAGCAAGACCGAAGAGTTCAACAAGTGTCTTACCAGCAGATGCAACAGCATCGCGTGGCTTCATTGAGGACTTAGTCTCAACATCGACAACAAGGCGATCGAAGTCGGTGCGCTGTTCAACGCGAGTTGCTTCGACTTTGTAAGTCACCTTGAGCACTGGAGAGTAAATGGAATCGACTGGAATGCGACCAATTTCTGCTCCGGCTTGCTTGTTCTGCACTGCAGTGACGTAACCACGGCCACGCTCTACAGTGAGTTCGATTTCAATGTCAGCTTTTCCATTTGCAGTTGCAATGTGGAGATCTGGGTTATGGACACCAACGCCAGTAGGGACTGCAATGTCAGCACCGGTAACGGCGCCTGCACCCTTCTTGCGGATGTAGAGAGTGCTTGGCTCATCATTTTCAGATGAGAGCACCAAATTCTTGATGTTCAAGACGATGTCGGTGAGGTCTTCCTTGACTCCCTCAAGTGAGGTGAATTCATGAAGCGCACCTGCAACGCGAATGCTGGTGACAGCTGCACCAGGAATCGAGGAGAGCAAGGTACGACGCATTGAATTGCCAAGGGTGTAACCAAAGCCTGGTTCTAGTGGTTCGATGATGAACCGTGAACGATTCTCCGCTACTACTTCTTCGGTGAGGGTGGGACGTTGTGCAATTAGCACTGTTGCTCCTCCATATCTAAGGGAGATCCACTATTTGATCTCCTACTTTGCCTGCTGACCGTACATATTAAATTTTTACTGCTGGACGAATTACTGCTGGACGAATTACTTGGAATAAAGTTCAACAATCAACTGCTCTTGAACTTGAGTATCAATTACTGCGCGAGCTGGAACACCGTGAATGATGATGCGCATCTGCGAACCAACAACTTCCATCCACGCTGGAACTGCCTTCTCGCCAAGTTCTGCACTGGCCACGATAAATGGTGTGAGATCAAGGGACTTCGGAAGTACATCGATAACATCCATTGGAGTGACACGGAATGAAGGAATGTTGACCTTCTTGCCATTCACTGTGAAGTGACCGTGACGCACGAGTTGACGTGCCATGTCGCGGCTCTTTGCAAAACCGGCACGGAAAACAACGTTATCGAGACGAGTCTCAAGGATGACTAGGAGATTATCGCCAGTCTTACCTTGGCGACGGTTCGCCTCTTCGTAGTAACCACGGAATTGCTTCTCGAGTACACCGTAAATGCGAGCGCACTTCTGCTTCTCACGCATCTGAAGTAGGTACTCAGACTCTTTTGCACGGCCACGGCCATGTTGTCCTGGTGGATAAGGACGTGACTCAATTGGACACTTAGGTCCATCGCACTTGGATCCTTTGAGGAAAAGTTTTACCTTTTCGCGTCGGCAGCGCTTGCAGTCTGCACCGGTATAACGAGCCATGTTTTGTACTCTCCTTAGACTCTGCGAGGTTTGGTTGGACGGCAACCGTTGTGCGGCGCTGGTGTTACATCAGCGATCGCTCCAACTTCTAAACCTGCTGCCTGTAGTGAACGGATTGCAGTCTCGCGTCCAGAACCTGGACCCTTAACAAATACATCGACCTTCTTAAGGCCATGCTCTTGCGCCTTGCGTGCTGCAGCTTCTGCTGCCATCTGCGCTGCGAAAGGTGTTGATTTACGTGAGCCCTTGAAGCCAACTTGGCCAGATGATGACCAAGAAATTACAGCGCCAGTTGGGTCAGTAATAGAGATGATGGTGTTATTGAAAGTTGACTTGATGAAGGCAAGACCGGTTGCAACGTTCTTCTTCTCCTTCTTGCGAGTCTTCACTTTGCCCTTTACTGCTGCAGCGGGCTTTGCTTTAGGAGCGGCCATTACTTAGTCACCATTTTCTTACCAGCAATTGCTTTACGTGGACCCTTACGAGTACGAGCATTGGTATGTGTGCGCTGACCGCGAACAGGAAGTCCCTTGCGGTGGCGAATGCCTTGATAGCTTTGAATTTCAACTTTGCGACGAATGTCGCCGGAGATTTCACGGCGAAGATCGCCCTCAATCTTGAAGTTAGCTTCGATGAATTCACGAAGCTTTGCCAACTCTGGTTCTTGCAGATCCTTCACGCGAGTATCTGGACTAATTCCAGTTGCCGCGAGAGTCTTCTGCGAACGAGTGAGCCCCATTCCGAAGATATATGTAAGTGCGATCTCGACCCGCTTTTCGCGTGGCAGATCAACACCAACTAAACGTGCCATTGTGTTTACCGTTCTTTAATCCGACAGGTCCTCCGCAACACTTCCCATCATGTGATGGGCCTCAGCCTGTCGGACCAAGGGTCTGGCTAATTTCTTAACCAGTCGTGCCACGCGTACTTATTTACTGCGGTACTACTTTGTAAAACTATCCCTGACGTTGCTTGTGTCGGAGGTTGTCGCAGATGACCATGACAACGCCCTTGCGACGGATGACTTTGCACTTATCGCAAATCTTCTTGACGCTTGGCTTTACCTTCATCTTTAACTCTCCTACTTATAACGGTAGATAATGCGACCTTTTGTAAGGTCGTACGGACTCAATTCAACGATTACACGATCGGCTGGAAGGATACGAATGTAGTTCTTTCGCATCTTCCCGCTAATGTGCGCGAGAACTTTGTGCCCATTGGTTAACTCCACACGAAACATTGCGTTCGGTAGTGCTTCAGCAACGGTGCCTTCAATTTCGATAGCACCATCTTTACTTGCCAAGCGTTACCTACTTCTCTGTCTTTGGATGGAGATGCCCAGTGGATGAGCAGAGGATGAGTCTAAAGGCGAGGGCCCAATAAGGGAAATCCGCTGATTGAGGCGGGCAACTTACACCTGACCGGGTCAAAATCGACCCGATTAGGCCAGCAGGTCGGAGATTTCTACCCCGAGCGCGCCTAGGCGCTCTCGTCCACCATCGAGGGCGGTCAATACGAAGGGGCGGCCATCTGGCAGGAGCGCGTAGGAATTCTCCCAATGCGAACCGCGAGATGCATCATTGGTGACAACGGTCCAATCATCTTTCAATACATGAGTCTTATGTGTGCCGCGAGTGATCATCGGCTCAATTGCAAGTGCAATTCCAACTTCGAGCTTGGGGCCAAAGCCAGCTTTACCAAAATTGAGAACATGGGGTTCTTGATGCATTGCTGTACCAATCCCATGTCCACCGTATTCTTGCAAAATTCCATACTTGCCTTCTGAATCGATGTAACTCTGGATGGCATGGCCAATGTCAGAGAGCGGTGCGCCGAGTTTGCCGGCGGCAATTCCGCGCCACATTGATTCTTCGCAGACATCCACCATCTTCTGATCTATCGGATCAACATCGCCAACAATGATGGAGATTGCTGCATCGCCATGCCAACCATCAATAATGGCGCCACAATCAATCGAAACAACATCGCCTGATTCAATCACGCGATTACCTGGTATTCCATGAACAATTTCATCATTGATTGAGATACAGATTGTCGCTGGAAAGCCGTGATAGCCGAGAAAATTAGAAGTGCCGCCGCCGCGCTTGATATTCGCTGCAGCGATGGCATCAAGAGCATCGGTGCGCATTCCCACCTTGATTGATTCTTGTAGCAGGGCAAGGGTCTGGCCAACAAGTAAGCCAGCTTTACGCATAACTTTAAGTTGATCGAGTGATTTAATTTCGATAGCCATGAAAATTACTTTGCAAGTGTTGAGATGGCACGTGCAGTTATTTCTGCCACGGAGCCAGTTGCACTAATTGTCGCAAGGAGTCCTTCGCCGCGATAGAAATTTACAATCGGCGCAGTCTGGCTCTCGTACACTTCAAGGCGGCGAGAGATAACTTCCTCTTTATCGTCATCGCGTTGGTACAACTCGCCACCACATGATGGGCACTTACTTTCGCCCACTGTTGGCTTGCCACATTCGCGACAGGTACGGCGGGAAGATAGGCGATCAATAATCTCTTTATGAGAGAGAGTGAGTTCGAGAACTGCATCTAGCGGTGTGGATTTACTCGCCAAAATTTCGCGCAGAACTTCAGCTTGCGCAACATTGCGGGGAAAGCCATCAAGGAGAAAGCCATTGACTGCATCAGCATGAGTGAGGCGATCGGCCACCATCTCATTGGTAACTGAATCAGGAACGAGTTCGCCGCGATCCATAAATGATTTCGCCTTCTCGCCCAGCGCAGTTCCAGCCTTCAGATTTGCGCGGAAAATATCGCCAGTGGCAATGTGTGGAATAGCAAAGTGCTCAGCTAAGAAGACAGCCTGAGTTCCTTTACCGGCGCCAGGTGGGCCAACGAGTACTAAACGCATTGAAGTTTCGCGCTACAAACTAGCGCAAGAATCCTTCGTATGAACGTTGTTGCAGCTGGCTTTCAATCTGCTTTGCAGTATCAAGACCAACACCAACCACGATCAAGATGGCAGTACCACCGAATGGGAAGTTCTGGGTCGCACCGAAGAGAATAAGAGCGAAGATAGGAATGATTGCAACGAGTGCCAAGTAAACCGAACCTGGCGCTGTGATGCGTGAGAGAACATATTGCAAGTACTCAGCTGTCGGACGACCGGCGCGAATACCTGGAATAAAGCCACCATAAGTCTTCATGTTATTGGCAACTTCTTCTGGATTGAAAGTAATTGCAACATAGAAGTAGGTGAAGAAAATAATCATCAGCGCATAGGAGGCGATGTAGATCGGGTGATCGCCCTTAACGAAGTTACGGCTAACCCATACTGCCCAGCCCGCTTGGCTGTTGGTGAAGTTCACGATAAGTGAAGGAATGTAAAGAAGTGAGGATGCAAAGATCACTGGAATAACGCCAGCTTGGTTAACTTTGATCGGAATGTAAGTAGAAGTTCCGCCGTAACTTTGGCGACCAACCATGCGCTTTGCATATTGCACTGGAATACGACGCTGTGCTTGTTCCACGAATACAACAGCGGCGACCACAACAACACCTACGGCGAGAACAAAGAGGAAGGCGAAGAGGCCTTTCTGCAATTTGATGCTCCATAGGTTGCCTGGGAAACCTGCTGCGATTGATGTAAAGATCAGAATCGACATTCCATTACCAACGCCACGATCAGTGATGAGCTCACCGAGCCACATGATTACCGAAGTTCCGGCAGTCATGATGAAGATCATGGTGACGATTCGTACCCATGATGTGTCAGGAACTATTGGTAGAGAACAACCAGAGATCAGACGACCTGGAATACGAGCAACCGCAATCAAGCCAGTTGATTGCAAGATCGCAAGACCAATAGTGAGATAACGGGTGTACTGAGTGAGCTTGGCAGTTCCGGATTGACCCTCTTCTTTCAAAGCTTCAAAGCGTGGGATAACCACAGTAAGAAGTTGAATGATGATCGAGCTGGTGATGTAAGGCATGATTCCCAGCGCAAAGACGGAGAGATGCAAGAGCGCACCACCGCTAAAGAGGTTAATCAGACCAAAGAGACCGCCGGATTGAACCTGCTTTAAACAGCTCTGCACATTGACGTAGGAAACGCCGGGTGTAGGAACTACAGAACCAAAGCGAAAGAGCGCCATGATCGAGAGAGTAAAGAAAATTTTACGGCGTAGGTCTGGAGTCTTAAACGCCTTACCAAATGCTGCAAGCATCGCTACTCTCCCGTTTCAAATCTCTGACGTGGCTTTACTTAGATCGTCTTAGTAGTTCCACCAGCTGCGGCAATCTTTTCTACTGCAGATGCAGAGAATGCATTAGCTGATACTGAAACCTTGACTGAGATTTCGCCATTGCCAAGCACCTTAACTGGGTGGCTATCGCGAACTGCACCTTTAGCAATGAGATCTGCAATTGTGACATCGCCACCCTTTGGATAAAGCGCATTAATAGTAGAAACGTTGACCGCTTGGTACTCGATACGTTCTGGATTCTTAAAGCCACGCAACTTTGGCAAGCGCATAACTAGTGGTAACTGACCACCTTCGAAACCAATACGAACGACGTTACGGGCACGTGTTCCTTTACCGCCGCGACCGGCAGTCTTTCCCTTAGATGCTTCGCCGCGACCCTTACGAGTCTTGACTTTCTTAGCACCAGGAGCTGGACGCAAATGATGAAGTTTGAGCGTCATATTTATTCAACCTCCTCAACCTTGATCAAATGGCGAACGGCGTGAACCATGCCACGGATCTCTGGACGATCTTCTTTTACAACAACATCGTTAATGCGCTTGAGTCCAAGTGAACGCAAGGTGTCGCGCAACTCTGGCTTACTGCCAACCTTTGAGCGAATCTGTGTGACTTTAAGACGTGGCATTAGGCACCTACCGTAATTTGTGATGCGCGAATGATTGCAGCTGGTGCAACATCGGCAAGTGGACGACCGCGACGTGCAGCGATCGCTTCTGGGCTCTCGAGTTGCTTCAATGCCGCAACAGTGGCGTGAACCATGTTGATTGCATTATTTGAACCGAGTGACTTGGTAAGTACATCTGTGATTCCAGCGCACTCAAGAACGGCACGAACTGGACCACCGGCGATTACACCAGTACCAGGACTTGCTGGGCGAAGTAGAACAACGCCAGCTGCAGTCTCACCTTGAACTGGGTGAGGAACTGTTCCTTGAATACGTGGCACAGTGAAGAATGATTTCTTCGCTTCTTCAACAGCCTTAGCAATTGCTTGTGGAACTTCTTTCGACTTTCCATAACCAATTCCTACTTGGCCATTGCCATCTCCCACTACAACGAGTGCAGTGAAGGAGAAGCGACGTCCACCCTTAACAACTTTAGATACGCGGTTGATGAAGACAACGCGCTCCATGAAAGGACTCTTATCCTGTTGGCGATCATCGCGACGTTCGCGACGCTCACGACGTTCTCCCTTAGGAGCCTCTTCGCGATTTGTTGCTGGAACGATGGCCATTAGAAGTCCAATCCATTCTCTCGAGCACTGTCAGCTACAGCTGCAATACGACCGTGATACTTATTTCCTGCGCGATCAAAGACCACTGAAGTAACTCCAGCTTCCTTTGCACGCTTTGCAATAAGTGCTCCTACTTGACGTGACTTTGCAGTCTTGTCACCAGATGCACCACGAAGATCTGCTTCCATAGTGGAGGCAAATGCAATGGTGCGGCTCTGAGTGTCATCGACTACCTGCACAAAGAGGTGGCGAGTTGAGCGAGAGACGACTAGGCGAGGACGCTCAGAAGTTCCGGAGACCTTCTTGCGAACACGGAAGTGACGACGACGGCGGGCATTTGTTGCCGAGCCTTTAAGGACTTTTACTCCAATTGCCATTACTTCTTACCTGTCTTTCCCTGCTTGCGACGAACTGTTTCGCCTTGCAAACGTAGACCCTTGCCCTTGTATGGATCGGCCTTACGTAACTTCTTCACCTTTGCAGCTACTTCGCCAACTAATTGCTTATCAATTCCAGAGATGTGGAAGAGAGTTGGTGAATCAACTTTGAAGGTAATTCCTTCTGGTGCAGGAAATGCGATTGGGTGGCTGTATCCGAGCAAGAACTCAAGGTCTTTGCCCTTCTCCGCTACGCGGTAACCAACACCAACGATTTCAATTGTCTTGGTATATCCATTTGTTACACCTTCGACCATGTTGGCAACGAGGGTGCGTGATAGACCGTGGAGTGAACGAACGATGCGCTCCTCATTAGGGCGCACTACGTTGAGAATTCCCTCGCTCTGTGAAACATGAATGGGTTCAGCAATTACACGTGAGAGTGAACCCTTAGGTCCCTTAACGGCAACTTCTTGACCATTAATACTTACTTCAACACCCTTAGGAAGAGTGATTGGCATTTTTCCAATACGTGACATAACGATCACCATACGTAGGCGAGAACTTCTCCGCCTACGCCTTGCTTATTGGCTTGCTTGTCAGTGAGCAAACCAGATGAAGTAGAGATAATCGCAACACCGAGGCCACCAAGTACTTTTGGTAGCGCAGTTGACTTTGCGTATACGCGAAGACCTGGCTTGCTCACGCGACGAAGTCCAGCAATCGAACGTTCGCGGTCAGGGCCAAACTTCAAATCTAAGACGAGAGTCTTGCCGACTCCGGATGGATTTGCATCAACGCGGTATCCCCCGATGAAACCCTCTTGCTGCAAGATTGCAGCAATGCGGGTCTTTACCGATGATGACGGCATAGAAACCGAATCATGGTAAGCCGAGTTCGCGTTGCGCAGACGAGACAACATGTCTGCGATCGGATCTGTCATTGTCATACGTGGCCTCTTGGCCTTTCTCGAGCTGGTTTCTTTTCAGACCTTGCTCGTAGTTGGTGTTACACGGATAAAAGTTTTACCAGCTTGCCTTTGTAATGCCAGGAAGTTCACCGCGGTGTGCCATCTCTCGGAAGCAGATGCGGCAAATTCCGAATTTTTGATAAACAGCGTGGGTACGACCACAGCGCTGGCATCGTGTGTAACCACGAACCTTAAACTTTGGCTTACGAGCTGCTTTTACTTTGAGCGATGTCTTAGCCATTAGTTCTCCTTGAAGGGAAAGCCGAGCATCTTAAGAAAAGCGCGACCCTCATCATCGTTGGTGGCAGTGGTAACAACGGTGATGTCCATACCACGTGGACGATCAACTTTGTCTTGTTCGATCTCAGGGAACACAACTTGCTCAGTGAGACCAAAGGTGTAATTGCCATTTCCATCAAATTGCTTTGGTGAAAGTCCACGGAAGTCGCGGATACGTGGCAATGAGATAGAGAGCAAGCGATCGCAGAACTCCCACATACGATCGCCACGTAGTGTTACGTGTGCGCCGATTGGTTGTCCTTCACGCAATTTAAATTGCGCGATTGATTTGCGAGACTTAGTCACTTGTGGCTTCTGGCCAGTAATTGTGGCGAGGTCGCGAATTGCACCTTCGATCAACTTGGAGTCACGAGCTGCTTCGCCGACACCCATGTTGACCACAATCTTGGTCAAGGTAGGAATCTGCATCACATTGGCGTAACCAAATTGGCTCTTAAGCGCTGGCGCGATTTCTGCGCGGTAGCGGCTCTTGAGACGAACATCAACTGCTGTTGACATTAGATGTCCTTTCCGGTGCGACGGGAAATGCGCACATTCTTACCAGCATCATCTTGGCGAGCGCCAAGACGTGTTGCTTTGCCATCGCCATCAACGAGCATCACATTAGAAATGTGAATCGCTGCTTCAACGGTCAAAATTCCGCCAACTTTAACGCCACGATCGCCAGTGCTCTCTTGGGTGTGACGCTTAACGCGGTTAACACCTTCAACGAGTACGCGATCTGCGAGAACATCGAGGACTTTGCCACTTGTTCCCTTATCTTTTCCGGCGATCACAAGAACTGTGTCACCTTTACGAATCTTCGCCATTGTTAGAGCACCTCCGGAGCTAACGAGATGATCTTCATAAAGCGCTTATCGCGAAGTTCACGAGCAACTGGTCCGAAGATACGTGTGCCGCGTGGCTCGCCATCTGCCTTAAGGATCACTGCTGCATTCTCATCAAACTTGATGTATGAACCATCTGGACGGCGACGCTCTTTTACAGTGCGCACGATTACCGCCTTGACGACTTCACCCTTCTTAACCTGTCCGCCAGGAATTGCATCCTTAACAGAGCAGACGATGATGTCGCCGATGCCGGCATAGCGACGGGAGGAGCCACCGAGCACGCGAATACAGAGAAGCTCTTTGGCTCCTGTGTTATCCGCTACCCGTAGGCGCGACTCTTGTTGAATCATTTCTTTTCCTCTTCCCTAACTCGCTACTTAGCTTTTTCGATAATTTCGACAACGCGCCAACGCTTTGTTGACGAGATTGGCCGAGTTTCCATGATCAGTACGCGATCACCGATACCGGCTGCATTTGCTTCATCATGCGCTTTCAACTTATGTGAGCGCGTCATAACTTTGCTATAGAGACCATGCTTAACGCGATCTGATACAACGACTGTGACGGTCTTATCCATCTTGTCGCTAGTAACAATTCCTTCACGTGTCTTGCGGAATCCACGAGCATCAGTTGCTTCGGTCATGCTGCGCCTCCAATTCCTAATTCACGTTCACGCAAGATGGTGTACATGCGTGCAATCTCTTTACGAACAGCGGTCAAGCGACCGTGGCTCTCGAGCTGACCAGTTGCTGCCTGGAAGCGTAAGTTGAAGAGTTCTTCCTTCAACTCGCGGACCTTTCCTTCGAGCTCCTCTGTGCCAAATTGGCGAAGTTCTTCATTGGTAGCCATTTATGCCTCCTCACGCGCAACAACGCGACACTTCATTGGAAGTTTGTGAATCGCAAGGCGCATAGCTTCGTGTGCAATCTCAGGTGTAACACCAGAAACTTCAAACATCACGCGACCTGGCTTGACGTTAGCAATCCACCACTCAGGAGAACCTTTACCGGAACCCATACGAGTTTCAGCTGGCTTCTTGGTAAGTGGACGATCTGGATAAATGTTGATCCATACCTTGCCACCGCGCTTGATGTAACGCGTCATTGCAATACGCGCTGCTTCAATCTGACGGTTAGTGACATAAGCAGGCTCAAGAGCTTGAATACCGTAATCACCAAATGACACTGCAGTGCCGCCCTTTGAGGCGCCAGAACGTGATGGGTGGTGTTGCTTACGGTGCTTAACGCGACGTGGAATTAACATTTACGCCTCGCCTCCTTCGCTGACAACTGGTGCATCGACAACCGCAGTTGCTGTTGCACTTGCTGCGCGCTCTTCAACGCTGCTCTTTGTTACTTCACCGCGAGGTGCACGTGGTGCACGACGTGGACGATCGGCCTTAGGAGCGCGAGCGGCAGCAAGAGCTGCGGCTTCACGCTCAGTGCGCGATTGAATAACTTCACCTTTGTAGATCCATACCTTTACGCCGAGACGGCCGAAAGTTGTATGAGCTTCTGCAAAACCGTAATCAATGTCGGCACGAAGGGTGTGCAATGGCACGCGACCTTCGCGATAGAACTCAGAGCGTGACATTTCTGCCCCGCCTAGACGTCCACCACATTGGATACGAATACCTTTTGCGCCAGCCTTGAGTGCAGTCTGCATTGATTTACGCATTGCACGACGGAAAGAGACGCGAGCTGCAAGTTGTTCAGCAACACCTTGTGCAACAAGTTGGGCATCAATCTCAGGATTACGAACTTCGAGAATATTGAGCTGTACTTGCTTGCCAGTGAGCTTCTCCAGATCTTGACGCAACTTATCTGCTTCCATACCGCGGCGACCAATAACGATGCCAGGGCGAGCAGTGTGAAGATCGATGCGAACACGTTCGCGAGTGCGCTCGATCTCAATGCGAGATACGCCGGCGCGCTCCATCTTCTCCTGCATCATGCGACGAATCGCAACATCTTCTTTGACATAGTCCGCGTACAACTTGTCGGCATACCAACGAGACTTGAACTCAGTGGTGATACCAAGACGGAAGCCGTGTGGGTTTACTTTTTGACCCATTACTTGGTCGCTCCCTTCTCAGTAGCGCTTACTTCTTTCTTCGCTTTTGGCTTAACTTTGGAGTTCTTCTTTGCATTAGATACTTCCAAAGTGATGTGGCTTGCACGCTTCAAAATGCGGAAACCACGGCCTTGTGCGCGAGGACGGAAGCGCTTCATTGTGATGCCTTCGTCTACGAGTGCTTCGGTAATCCAGAGTTCAGAATGTTCGCGAAGATCTGGATGCTTCTGCTTGTAGTTAGCAACGGCAGAGAGCAAGAGTGTGTAGCAATCTTGTCCTGCTGATTGCGGTGCAAACTTCAACACTGCCAACGCCTCATCAACACGCATGCCGCGAACTAAGTTAACAACGCGACGTGCCTTCTGAGGTGTGTGGCGGATTTCGCGCAGTACTGCGCGAGCGCTCTGAACTGAAGCTGTATCGACTTGATTAGCCATTTGTTGCCTTCCGATCATCGCTCTTGACGTGGCCGCGGAAGGTACGAGTTGGTGCAAATTCACCAAGCTTGTGACCGATCATGGCATCTGTAACGAAAACTGGAATGTGCTTGCGACCATCGTGCACCGCAATTGTGTGACCAATCATGGATGGAATGATCATTGAGCGACGCGACCAGGTCTTAATAACATTCTTAGTGCTATTAGCGTTCTGCGCATCAACCTTCTTCAGAAGATGACCGTCCACGAATGGACCCTTTTTTAGACTACGTGGCATGAGGGCTCCTATCGATTCTTATTCGATTTACGACGACGGACAATGAGGGAATCGCTCGCCTTTTTCTTGCGAGTACGACCTTCTGGCTGACCCCAAGGTGTCACTGGGTGACGACCACCGGAAGTCTTACCTTCACCACCACCATGTGGGTGATCAACTGGGTTCATAACAACACCACGAACGGTTGGA
>WLQV01000040.1 GCA_009697555.1 Actinomycetota bacterium
GCACTTCGCTTCTGGATTAACCGTGGCGTTAAAGTCGAACTCACCGATGCGCGAGATGCCACGCCTTATTGGTTGATTAGTAGTAAAGATCCGAGCGCGCTAAAAGAGGCGTTAAAGAATTAATCACACTCTTTGCAGATAGCTTTTGCGCCTTCTCCACGTGAGAGCTGAGTGATGTGGTGTACCAAGAAGCAGCGTGAACAGGTGAATTCATCCACTTGCTTAGGAACTACGCGCACTGCTAACTCTTCGCCGGAGAGATCGGCGCCAGGAAGTTCGAGACTCTCTGCTGCCTCTGCCTCGTCAACATCAACTTGACCAGATTGCGCATCAACGCGACGTGCCTTTAACTCTTCAAGAGACTCCTCATGGAGTTCTTCATCGGTTTTTCTGGGGGTGTCATAATCGGTAGCCATTTATCTCACCTCCACTAGCCTCGTACTTCTTCCGAAGTAATTTCCCTAACGGGCGCATAATCGCCTATTTAACGGTAGGTAGTGGCTAGAACACGCCGCGTGTCGGGATTATTCCCAAAGAGCGCCGAGAAGAGTCAATCTTTTAGAGTAATTCGAGCTCTTTGGCTAGCGCACCATCAACTCGTGCATGAATTGCCGTTCCTTCGGGCAGATACTCTTCACTCAAAATCTCGCCACGCTCATGGATCGCACTCACAAGATCACCTCGAGAATATGGAACAAGGGTCGTAATCTCCACATTAGGGCGAGGTAGATCACTCTCAATTGCAGCAATTAATCCGGCAATTCCAAAACCACTCTTTACCGAGATCGCAAAACTATTGGGCTCTTGTCGCAAAATGTCCATCACAACTTCGGGATTGGTCACATCTGCTTTATTGATCGCAATAATCTCGCGAATATCTCCTGCACCAATTTCAGCGAAGACTTCGCGCACTGCGCGGATCTGTTCAAAGGGATCGGCATGAGAACCATCAACTAAGTGCACAATTACATCTGCCCCAGATACTTCCTCTAGCGTTGATTTGAAAGCATCGATTAATTGATGTGGCAGGTGGCGCACAAATCCCACCGTGTCGGTGTACGTGAAGATACGTCCATCGCTAGTCGTGGATTTGCGCACTGTTGGATCTAACGTTGCAAAGAGTGCATTCTCAACCAAGACATCAGAGTTGGTGAGGCGGTTAAGGAGTGAGGATTTACCAGCATTGGTATAGCCAGCGATAGCGACTGCAGGAATTCCATGACGGCGACGCTCTTGGCGCTTGGTATCGCGCGATACTTTCATCTGCGCAATCTCGCGCCGCAGCTTTGCCATCTTGTCGCGAATTCGGCGACGATCGGTTTCAATCTTTGTTTCACCAGGACCGCGACCACCGATACCAGCACCACCTGCCGCGCGACCACCGACTTGGCGCGAAAGTGAATCACCCCAACCGCGCAATCGCGGCAAGAGATAAGAGATCTGCGCTAACTCAACTTGCGCCTTGCCCTCTTTGCTCTTCGCATGTTGGGCAAAGATATCCAAGATCAGTGCAGTGCGATCGACGACTTTTACTTTGATCTTCTCTTCCAATTGACGCAACTGAGAAGGTGATAGTTCGCCATCACAGATCACAGTATCTGCGCCAGTTGCAACAACTACTTCGCGCAGTTGCACGACCTTTCCAGAGCCAATGTAGGTTGCTGGATCTGGTTTATCGCGTCGTTGAATTAATCCATCGAGAACTTCTGATCCTGCTGTTTCAGCCAGTGCTTTTAATTCAGCTAAGGAATTCTCGGCCATCTCAACTGTTCCTTCAGTCCAGACCCCCACAAGTACAACGCGCTCTAATTGGAGCTGGCGATATTCTGCCTCGGAAATATCTTGCAGTTCAGTTGAGAAACCGCGCACGCGACGAAGTGCATGGCGATCGGCTAACTCAGATTGGATCTCTGGTCTTTCACTCTCATCAAAATCTGCGGCAGCTCTTGCGCTCTCCGCTAGGAGTGCTTCAAATTCATCCTGTCCGAAATTGGCATCTCTCATCGAAGCAGGTACTCGGTAATGTCATGTTCGCTAACCAATACTGCAGGACCAATCAGAGTTGCATTGGAGTGTGGATCCAAATCAACTTCTAACCGACCACCGGGTGAGTGAATAATCCATCGGGCGGGAAGTTTCTGATTCTTCTTAAGGGTTGCCGCAAGTGCTACTGCGCAGGTACCCGTGCCACATGCTCTCGTTTCACCGACGCCGCGTTCGAAGACGCGCATTTGTAATTCACCGTTGTCGAGAAATTGCACAAACTCGACGTTGACACCCTCTGGGTAATCCTCTTTAGGACGCACAACTGGTGCTTCGGTAAGTGCTCCTACCTCTGCCATGTCATCGACAAAAACTACGGCGTGCGGATTGCCAACGCTGATGTTGTAACCATTCCAGACCTGGCCATTTGTTGCCGCAGTTATCGGCTCGCCATCTTCCATCACCTTGCCGAGATTGACGGAAATATCACCAGTCATCGGAACTCGTAAATGTTTCAATCCATCTCGGGTATCAATTGCAAAAATTCCTTCACCTTGGTGGCCGCGCTCAACTAAGTAGCGCGCCATTACGCGAATGCCATTGCCGCACATTTCAGCGAGTGAGCCATCGGCATTGCGGTAATCCATAAACCAATTGCCATTTTTCTTGGCAATCCGAATGAGCCCATCTGCCCCGATCCCACTTTGGCGATTGCAGATAGCTGCAGTTTGGGCGGTAGTAATCGAATACTGATCATCTGGATCGAAGACGATGACGAAGTCATTCTCAGTTCCGTGGCCATACGTTGCCATCACAATTGGTGAGTTGCTCATCGTGTTATGAGTTTATAGAAAGTTACGCATCGATGGCGGATAGAACTCGTTCGAGGCGCCCAGTTCCAGGCGCAATCCAGTTAATTCGCTCGTCACGGGAGAACCAGGTCTCTTGTCTGCGGGCATATTGGCGCGTTGCTCGTTTAGTTTCCTCTTGCGCCTCATCCTCCGAAATTTCACCATTGCGGAATTTAATAACTTGGGCATAGCCAAGTGCCAATTGCGCAGTGCGACCTTCGAGCAAGCCGGCTGCAAGAAGTTGATCCACTTCACTCACTAATCCTGCCTGCCACATCCGATCGACTCGATCACTGATGCGTTGATCTAGATTTTCGCGCTCCATTACTAAACCAAATTGAATCGCATTGGGGTATCGAGTACTTGCAACTCGTGGCAAATTTGCTGTGAATGGTTTGCCGGTAATTTCAATAACTTCCAGGGCACGGACAACGCGGCGCACATTTTCAGCCGGAATTGCAAGAGCTGCTGCTGGATCTAACTTTGCTAAGCGCTCGTGCATCGCAGGGCCGCCGATTTTCTCGGCCAATAAATTGAGAGAGTTACGCACCTCAGGATTGGTATCGGGGAAGGTGAGGTCATCGAGAATCGCTTTAATGTAGAGACCAGTTCCGCCGACAACCACGACGTTCTTACCAGCACTATTGAGTTGATCAATCAGTCCACGCGCCTGCTCTTGATACCAAGCGACATTGGCATCTTCTCGCACATCTAAAACATCGAGTAAGTGGTGGGGAATATTTCCGCGTTCATCCTTAGATAATTTGGCGGTTCCGATGTCCATGCCGCGATAGAGCTGCATCGAATCGGCGCTGATAATTTCGCCACCGATCTTCTGGGCTACAGCGATTGCAAGTTCACTCTTGCCTGTTGCAGTTGCGCCAGAGATGACGATCAAAGTCATTTGCGAGTGCTGGGCATTCCTAGGAGAACACCCGGGATAGAAACTTCGGCATGGCGCAGTTGATGTGCATCTCCACCACGAGTGGCGCGGATTTCAATGGCATCGCCCAATAGGTAATGCGAACTAGCCTCAGTGATTTTTACGCGGACTACATCGCCGGGGCGCAGTTCTTGGTCGGCTGCGATGTGCACGTTGCGGAAATCTTCACTGCGACCGCTGGTGCGCGAATTTACTTCATCGCGTCGCCCCTCACCTGCCATTACTAATACTTCACGCTCTTGACCGATGCACTCTTGATTTACCGAGAGTGAAATTGCTTCCTGATGTTTGTGGAGGCGGGTGTAACGCTCACCGACTACATCCTCTGGAACTTGATCTGGCATCTGCGCTGCAGGTGTTCCGGGGCGCTTGGAATATTTATAGGTGTAAGCAGCGGTAAATCGCGCCGCAGTGCAGAGGTCAAGTGTTGCTTGGAAATCCTCTTCACTCTCGCCAGGAAAGCCGACGATGATATCTGTGGTGATGGAAGCCTTAGGAATGGATTGGCGCACTCGATCTAGAATTCCTAAATACTTTTCGCTGCGATAGGAGCGGCGCATACTCTGCAAAATACGATCCGAGCCAGATTGCAGCGGCATGTGAAGATGTGGCATGGCATTGGGAGTCTGCGCCATTGCGGCAATTACTTCATCAGTGAAGTCGCGAGGATGTGGCGACATAAATCTCACTCGCTCCAGTCCTTCGATCTTTCCGCACTCACGAAGGAGGGCTGCAAAGGCTTCTCGCTCGCCAAAGTTAAATCCATAAGCATTTACATTTTGGCCAAGCAAAGTAATCTCGATGACGCCTTGATCTACCAAGGTATGAATTTCGCGCAAAATATCTTCTTGAGAGCGATCTTTCTCAACACCGCGAAGTGTCGGGACGATGCAGAAGGTGCAACTGTTATTGCATCCCACTGAGATCGAGACCCAGGCGCTAAAGGCGCTATGGCGTCGGGCTGGAAGTGTGGATGGGAAGTGTTCGAGTGATTCTAAAATTTCAATCTGTGCTTGGCTCTCGATACGTGCGCGCTCGAGAAGTACTGGAAGTGAGCCGACATTGTGCGTGCCAAAGACCACATCAACATAGGGCGCTTTCTGAAGAATCAGCCCTTGATCTTTCTGCGCTAAACAACCACCGACTGCGATCTGTAAATCTGGATTGGCTTTCTTGAGCGGTGCTAAGAAACTTAAATTTCCATAGAGTTTATTGTCGGCATTCTCGCGCACTGCGCAGGTATTAAAAACAATGAGATCTGCCTGTTCGCCGGTGATGACCGGTAGATATCCATCTGCTTCCAGTAAGCCAGCGATACGTTCGGAGTCGTGCACATTCATCTGACAGCCGTAAG
Source organism: Actinomycetota bacterium (assembly GCA_009697555.1). Taxonomy (GTDB): domain Bacteria; phylum Actinomycetota; class Actinomycetes; order Nanopelagicales; family Nanopelagicaceae; genus WLQV01. The sequence continues at coordinate 5,132 of WLQV01000040.1, forward strand.
TTTCTACAGCGTAGGTGCGTGCTCTCTCCATTGTGCAATCGTATTAGGTGAAGTGATCAAGTGATTACTGGAGGCCAACCTCTTGCATTACCTGCGAAATCACGCCAAAACCAAAGCCGCGTCGGGCAAGTGCGCCATGAATGCGTCTGCGTTGGGTCTGCGGATCACAACCTCCCAGGGAGGGCATCTTCCGACGAGCTAACTCGAGAGCGCTGGAATATTCAGTATCGCTATCGATCTCATCGATCGCTTCTGCGATCTGCTCTTGCGAAATTCCCTTAAGACGAAGCTCGCCTGCGATGACTGCTTTAGAGAGTCGTTTAGTGCGAAGTCGAGATTGAACCCATGCCTTGGCAAATGCGCCATCATCGACTAGCCCGGCCTCTTGCAGGCGATAGATAGTTGCTTGAGCAATGTTCTCTGCAATACCGCGACGTTTGAGATGAGCCAGCAGCTCGCCCTTACTCTTCGCGCGAGGTGCCAATGCATTGAGTGCAATGGTCTGCGCGAGAGAGTAAGGGTCGGCTACGTCATCTACAACATCGGTTGATGCGAGATGAGATGAATCTGCGTTAATTAGAAATCAACCTCGGCAGTTGCTTCATCAATTGCAGCTACGAGTTGGGGATCAACTGCGATAGGAACATAGTGAGCGCGAATCTTGCTCTCGATCTCATTGGCGAGATCGGGATTATCGATAAGGAATGCGCGTGAATTCTCTTTGCCCTGACCTAATTGATCATTCTCATAGGTATACCAGGCGCCAGACTTCTTAACGATTCCTAACTCGCTACCAAGATCAAGGAGTGAGCCTTCACGGGAAATTCCAGTGCCGTAGATGATGTCGAACTCAGCTTGCTTGAAGGGTGGGGCCATCTTATTTTTGACGACCTTGACGCGAGTACGGTTACCGACTGCATCTTGTCCCTCTTTGAGAGTCTCGATACGACGCACATCTAAGCGAATTGATGCGTAGAACTTGAGCGCCTTGCCACCGGTAGTTGTCTCTGGTGAACCAAAGAAGACACCGATCTTTTCGCGGAGCTGGTTGATAAAGATGGCAGTGGTCTTTGTCTGATGAAGTGCACCGGTAATTTTGCGGAGCGCTTGTGACATCAAACGTGCTTGGAGACCGACGTGGGAATCGCCCATCTCGCCCTCAATTTCAGCACGTGGCACAAGTGCGGCAACTGAGTCGATCACGATAATGTCGAGTGCGCCGGAGCGGATCAACATATCCATAATCTCTAGTGCTTGCTCGCCAGTATCTGGTTGTGAGACAAGGAGCGCATCGATATCAACGCCTAACTTCTTTGCATACTCAGGATCGAGTGCATGCTCTGCATCGATAAATGCTGCAATGCCACCTGCACGTTGTGCATTAGCGATGGCGTGAAGTGCAACGGTGGTCTTACCGCTCGACTCTGGACCGTAGATTTCAACGACGCGACCACGTGGTAGCCCGCCAATTCCGAGTGCAATATCGAGTGCGATCGAACCGGTAGGAATTACTTCTACTACCTGAGCTCCGCGCTCTCCCATCTTCATTACTGAGCCTTTACCAAATTGACGTTCTATCTGGGCAAGGGCGGTGTCGAGCGCTTTAGCGCGTTCGCTATTTGGCTTTGCAGAGTTGTCGGCAGGTTTTCCTTGTGCCTTCTCTGTAGCTTTCTCGGATTTCTCTGGCTTTTGATATGCCATCTCTATTCCTCTTCCTCTCATCGAACGTATCGGTCTTTCAACACCGATCGTTGGTATCTGGCCCAGAAGGTACGGAACCCCACCGACGGAGCACGAGCACTTGGGGGAAGAGCTGTGCGCGGAAGGTGGAACCGCTCTGGCTTGCGGATAAAGTCTATCCGAACACCTGTTCGAAGAAGGGAGGGTGGCTCTGAGCGTGTCGGGCGAATTAGGCGGTGAGGGTTGAAGCCCCGCGCGCGATCTCATCGCGGCTCATAGGGGCCAGGGCGATCCCAAGGAGCCATCTCAGGGCGTTCTCGCACGAGGCCTGCCCCACTAGCTGAGTCAGAGTGCTGCGAATTTGAGTGAAGAGTGAATCCTCGAGTGAGGTGAGCATCTGAGTAAAAATGGCGAAATCACTATTGCGAATCGCAGCCAGGGCTGGATCGGTAGAAACCCGCTCGCCAATTGCGGCGAGCGCAGCAATTGCACTTCCATCACTATCGGCGAGGGCGCAGAGTGCAGCGATCTCACGTTCGAGAAGTGCGCGAAGCACGCTCTCCTTATCGCGATGGTGGTTATACAAAGTAGCCCGCGAAACTTCTGCTTCATCGGCGATCTCACTCATGCTTGCACCTGAAATACCGTGGCGGGCAATGAGAGTTTTGCAACCATCGAGAATCGCTTCAGATGTGCGATTCATGGAGGCCATGAAAGAGAAGGGTTAAGCAGCGTCAACCACAGTGAGAGTAACGCTCTCGTGAGCCATTACCTCCCGGGTGACATGTCCGAGAATTTCTGCAAGTGAAGTTCCGAGTGCGAGGCAGATGGCATTGAGCAACTCACTCGATGCCTCTTTCTGACCACGCTCTACCTCGCTGAGATATCCGAGTGAAACACGGGCATCTCCGGCGACATCGCGAAGTGTGCGCTTCTGCGCAGTACGAGCAGCGCGAAGTGCTGAGCCCACATGTGTACGCAATAAAGTCATGAGATAAGGATACGCTCAAAAGAGGCGATTGCGCTGGCAATTGTGCCGATTTGAATGCTGTGGCGATCACCGCTCAGGGCGAGCTCCAAGGTGTGGGCTGCAACCTCCCCTGCTACCTGACCTGCGCCAGTGATTGCAATCCAGACTGTTCCTACCGGCAGATCATCAACTGGATCAGGACCGGCTACCCCAGTTGTTGAGATCGCCCATGTAGTTGAAAGCAGGGCTTGCACTCCTGTGGCCATTTCAATTGCACACTCTTCACTGA
>WLQV01000041.1 GCA_009697555.1 Actinomycetota bacterium
CATCGCTCTGCTTGGTGCGAACTGCTTCAGCTGCGACAAGGAGCGCTGCCTTCTCATCTGCAGTCAGTGGTGTTTCAACAACTTTACGAATTCCGGTGCGGCCAATTTCAGCTTCAACGCCAAGATAAACACCAGTGATTCCAAATTCACCTTGCATCCATGCACACACTGGCATGACTGCACCTGAATCTTCGATTACTGCCTTTGCCATACGAGCCGCCGCTGCAGATGGAGCAAAGTAGGCAGAACCTGTCTTCAACAGTGCAACAACTTCGCCGCCGCCATTGCGAGTGCGAGTTACTAACTCCTCAATTTCAGGTGCAGATAATTTATCGGCAAGTGGCTTTCCATCAACGGTGCAGCGACTTGGAACTGGAACCATTGTGTCGCCATGTGAGCCCAGAGTAAGAGTCTTCACCGTGTGAACTGGAACGCCAAGTTTTTCCGCCACGAAGTGAGTAAAGCGGGCGGTATCAAGCATTCCTGCTTGGCCCATTACGCGATTGTGTGGAAACTTTGTTGCAAGTTGTGCAAGCGCAGTCATTTCATCGAGTGGATTAGAAACCACAATGATTACTGAATTAGGACTGTGCTTTGCCACATTCTCAGCAACGCCACGAACAATTCCGGCATTGACACCAATCAAATCCATACGGCTCATGCCAGGTTTGCGTGGCAGACCAGCGGTGATGATGACAACGTCAGAATTTGCAGTTGCTTCATATCCAGCGCCATCGGCCGTTGTTGTTGCGCCGATTACCTTTGTTTCAAAATTTTCGATTGAGCGAGATTGATTCATGTCGAGCGCTAGGCCTTCAGGCTTGCCTTCTAAAATGTCGGTAAGAACAACACTTTCAAATATGTTGTATTCAGCTAACCGAAGCGCTGTAGTTGATCCGTAAAAACCTGCTCCAACAACTGTGACTTTGCTTCCCATAATGATCCGATCTCGTATGAACGTCTACTTGCGAACTCTACCGCCCATGCGGAAGTGCAATTGCCATGACAAAAAGGGCGATCGCCAGCAGGATTGGGAGGTAACGCTCAATCCGCCCCTGCGCATTACGTGCCATCGCAATGGCGATTGTGGCAAGGCTCAAAATTATTGCTGCGCTGCGGACATAGCCAGCTGCACCGACTGCGACGGCGATCACAACTGCGAGGTAGCCACCCGTTGAAAAAAACCGGTTACTTATCGACATGCCTCAACTACATTCTTTAACAACATAGCTCGTGTCATTGGGCCAACACCACCAGGCATCGGAGCAACAAAACTTGCAACATCCATCACTCCTGGATCGACATCGCCGAGTAAACCGGCATCGGTACGTGAAATTCCTACATCTAATACGGCAGCGCCCGCCTTAATCATGTTGGCCTTGAGAAAGTGTGCTTGACCAATTGCTGCAACAACAATATCTGCGCGCTTTGTATGCGCCGCTAAATCTTTGGTACCAGTGTGCGTCAATGTCACTGTGGCATTTTCACTGCGACGGGTAAGGAGCAGACCAAGTGGGCGGCCAACTGTAAGTCCTCGGCCAATGACAACAACTTCTGCACCCGATAGTGGAATCTTGTAATGATTGATCAATTCAACAATCGCACGTGGCGTACATGGCAGCGGTGCATCTTTGCCTGCAACCAATCGTCCTAAATTCAATGGATGGAGGCCATCAGCATCCTTTGCTGGATCTATCGCCTCAAGAATTACTTGTGCATCAATTCCCTTTGGCAATGGCAGTTGCACAATGTAACCAGTGCACTCTTTTGCATTATTGAGATCTTTAATTGCCGCCAAGATATCCTGTTGTGATGCAGTGGCTGGTAAGTCAACGCGAATCGAGGTAATTCCTACTTCACCACAGTCGCGATGTTTTCCTCCCACATAGGAGTGCGAGCCAGGATCATCACCAACAAGAACTGTTCCGAGTCCGGGCTGCTTGCCTGCTGCAACTAATTGGGTAACTTCAGCTTTCAACTCCACTTTGATCTTCGCAGCAAGTGCCTTGCCATCGAGAAGTTGAGCAGTCATAGGAGCATCTTACTTTCTCAGGCGTGGGCAAAATGTCGGGTATTGGTAAAGAACATCGCAATGTTTGCAGCATTTGCCGCCGCGATAACCGCTTCATCACGCACACTGCCACCTGGTTGAACCACTGCAGTTACTCCGGCTGCGATGAGAATTTCTAATCCATCGGGAAAGGGAAAGAATGCATCACTTGCGGCAACACTTGCCTTTGTCCGATCACCGGCACGATCAACTGCAAGTCGTGCACTATCAACGCGATTAACTTGCCCCATTCCAATTCCCACCGATGCGCCATCTTTTGCCAGCAAAATTGCATTGCTCTTGACTGCGCGAACTGCGCGCCAAGCAAATTCCAGATCTGCTTTAACTTTTGAACTTACTGCATCTCCACTGACTTGTACCCAATTAGAAGGGCTATCCCCTGCTGCAGCAACCAGATCGGTATCTTGCAAAAGTGCACCACCACTTACTGGTCGCAATTCACTGCGATTAATAGCGGTATCTGAAGATTGAAGAATGCGAATCGATGGTTTCTTAGCAAGAATCTCGACTGCGCCAGCTTCGTATCCTGGTGCAATAACTACTTCGGTAAAGATTTCAGAGAGCGCTGTGGCCATGGCAAGTGTTACTGGGCGATTGGCCGCAACCACTCCACCAAATGCACTTACAGAATCACATTCATGCGCTGCTGAATAGGCCGCTTCAATAGTGCTTGCGATTGCAATGCCACAAGGATTGGCATGCTTAATAATCGCAACACATGGTTGGCTGTGATCATGGGCAGCCCGCCATGCTGCATCAGCATCGGTGTAATTATTAAAGGACATCTCTTTGCCATGCAATTGTTTTGCACGAACAATGCCAGCTCCGCCATCGGAGTAAATATTTGCCCGTTGATGTGGATTCTCGCCGTAGCGCAGACTGGCTTCCTTACTCCAGATTTTGCCAAACCAATCAGGTAACTCCCCTGCTGGAGTCTGAGCCAACCATTGTGCAATTGTGAGGTCGTACTCGGCTGTGGTTCTAAAGACATCGACCGCCAATTTAAGTCGCTCTTCTAATGTGAAACCACCGGCTGCAAGTGCCTTATAAATCGCTGGGTACTGCGCAGGATTACTGACTACCGCAACGCTGCCATGGTTTTTTGCCGCACCGCGCAACATCGATGGTCCGCCAATATCGATCTGTTCAATGCACTCTGCAAAATCTGAGGTTGCAGCAATGGTTTGAGCAAATGGATAGAGGTTAATCACTACTAAATCAAAGGGGGCGATATCTAATTCTGCAATTGCCGCCAGATGTTCTGGATTGTTCTGGTCCGCCAAAATTCCAGAATGTATCCGCGGATGCAGCGTCTTTACTCTTCCACCCATAATCTCTGGAAAACCCGTGTAGGTGCTGACATCTGTCACTGGCAATCCGGCATCGCGAATTGTTTTCGCAGTTGATCCAGTTGAGAGAATTTCAACATTGGCTTCCGTTAAAGCAGTAGCTAATTCAAGGAGTCCGTTCTTGTCGTAAACGCTGACAAGTGCGCGGCGAATCTTTCTGATCTGACTCATCTCCCCGCCTTTACTCTCGGTAGCAGTTCACGCAAGACCTCAACAATGAGGAGGCGCTCGGCAATCTTAATGCGCTCATGGAGGCTGGCTTCCGTGTCGCCCGCTGCAATTTCAACTACCTGCTGAGCAATGATCTCCCCGGTATCAACGCCAGCATCGACCCAATGCACCGTTGTTCCCGTCGTAACTTCTCCTGCTGCCAGCGCATCTCGCACTGCATGGGCACCAGGATATTTTGGAAGAAGTGCCGGGTGGGTATTGATTACTTTAAAGCGTTCCACAAATTCAGCGCTCAGAATTCGCATGAAGCCAGCGCTCACAATTAAGTCAGGTGCTCTGCGCTCTGCTAATTGGAAAATTTCCTGATTCCACTGATTGCGATCTGCCTTCATGGCAAGTACATCAACGGCAATACCTGCAACACGTGCTCGTTCGATTACCTGTGCCTGCTCCTGATCACAAATCACTCCCACTAATTCACAATCTAGATTTGCACTAGCAACTTCATCAATAATTGCTTGCACCAAGGTGCCTGAGCCTGATGCCAAGAGAAGTACGCGTGGCAGGCTCATTAACGCCTGCGATTCTGTAATGAACCAATTGCAGCTGGTGTTATTGCAGAGAGTGCAATTCCAACTCCTAATGCAATCGCGAAGGCAAGTGTTGACTTCCAGATTGATACTCCAAAATTGCTCATCTGCGAAGTGATCAGTGATCCAGTTGCGCCGCTACAAAGTAGGGCAAATCCCAGGATTGTTAGTAAGAAACTCTGACGCAAAATTCGCGTGCTCTCCGAATATGCCAATTGGTAGAGAGTCACTCCAATTGCAATAAAGAAAATTACGCCAATGAAGAGCAGTGGGTGCGTTCCGGTAGGCAGCGCACCTAATAAGGGAAGTGCTGGAATTTGGTCGTAGCGATGAATGAATGGCGAAATGAGCGTTCCACTGCCAACGCCAAATCCCACACCGAGAAAGTATGTTGCAACCGCAATGATGACATTGGGAAGGTAGAGCAAGTTCAGTAGTAAAAGTAAAATTCCGCCAACAATGCCTGGCTGAATAACTTTAGTAAGGTCAGTAACCGTCTTAAGATTAATAATCAGTAGCAAGCCATAAAGCAGTGCACTTGTACCTAATGTAATTGCAAGTAGCCCTCGTGCATGACGCGCTGCTAGCCCAGATTCGCGGCGACGCGATTGCGTAATTCCAGTAGTCGAAAGCCATACTCCGATTGGCACAATTCCTAAAGCCCAGAGCCATGATGCAGAAACTTCACTCGATCGTGAAGCAAAGATTGCGATTTGAGTGAAGCACGAATAAAGAATGATAAAGATTGTGCGGGCCAAGCGAGCCTCTTGTGAGTAATCAGTAGCAGAGTAAATCCGCTTCATACTGGAGCGGATTGCTATAACTGGAAAGAGCAGCGCGCCAATTGGTAAATAGCTTAAGAAGCCTGCGACATGACCTGGTGGCAAATTCAAATTAAATGGAATGTGGTGAGCGCCAAGCCAGAGCCACAATGCGGCGCGAATCGGATCGGTGGTATTTGGTTCCGCGCTACCTGCAGTAGACCAAGCAATTAAGGCAATTGCCGACAGTGGAATAAGTACAAGTAGAACGCTACGTATCGCCTGCGTCAACGAGATCCAAAGGACGCGTTGAAACATGGCGGGCGCTTATCCCTTAAGTGTCGCGCGCAATAAGCGCGCTGTTTCAGATGGAGTCTTACCAACTTTTACTCCGGCAGCTTCAAGTGCATCTTGCTTACCTTGTGCAGTTCCGGAGGAGCCAGAAACAATTGCACCGGCATGGCCCATGGTCTTACCTTCTGGTGCAGTAAATCCAGCAACGTAACCAACTACCGGCTTTGTTACATACTCCTTGATGAAGGCAGCGGCCCGCTCTTCGGCATCGCCACCAATTTCACCAATCATGACAATTGCATCGGTATCTGGATCATCTTGAAATGCACGAAGACAATCGATGTGTGTTGTTCCAATAATTGGATCGCCACCAATTCCAACTGCAGTGCTAAATCCAATGTCGCGAAGTTCATACATCATTTGATAGGTAAGAGTTCCAGACTTTGAAACTAAGCCAATGCGGCCTGGGCCGGTGATGTCTGAGGGAATAATTCCCACATTTGATTGGGATGGCGAAATTAAACCTGGACAGTTAGGTCCAATGATTTGGGTTCTGCCCTTCTCTTGGGAATAAGCGAAGAAGAAGGCTGTGTCATGAACTGGAATACCTTCAGTGATCACAACAACGAGTGGCATTGCTGCATCGATCGCATCAATGACCGCAGCCTTTGCAAACTTAGGCGGCACGAAAACCACTGAGACATCGGCTTGTGTTGCAGCAACTGCTTCGCTAACAGTGTTAAAAACTGGAAGTTGGTGGCCATCTAAATCAACTACTTGACCACCTTTACCTGGAGTAACACCACCAACAATCTTTGTTCCTGCGGCCAACATACGTTTGGTGTGCTTAGTACCTTCAGAACCTGTCATTCCCTGGACGATGACGCGCGATGCTGCGGTAAGGAAAATAGCCATTACTTTGCCGCCAATTCTGCGGCGCGATCTGCGGCGCCATCCATAGTGTCGAGTTGTTCAATCAATGGGTGATTGGCCTCTTTAAGAATTCTTCGTCCTTCACTCACATTATTGCCATCGAGGCGAACCACAATGGGTTTTGAAGCTTTATCGCCGAGGATTGCAAGTGCTTGGACAATTCCATTCGCTACTGCATCACAGGAGGTAATTCCACCGAATACATTCACAAAGACGCTCTTCACATCTTTATCGCCCAAAATAATTGCTAAACCATTTGCCATTACCTCAGCAGATGCGCCACCACCGATGTCGAGGAAGTTGGCTGGCTTCATGCCGCGATACTTCTCACCGGCATAAGCAACAACATCGAGTGTGCTCATTACTAATCCTGCACCGTTGCCGATAATTCCTACCTGGCCATCAAGTTTGACGTAGTTGAGGCCTTTCTCTTTCGCAGCTGCTTCCAGTGCATTAGCTGCAGCATGATCAACGAGTGCTTCATGATCTGGGTGGCGAAAATCGGCGTTCTCATCGAGTGTAACTTTTCCATCGAGGGCGATAATTTTTCCATCAGATGTTTTTACCAAAGGATTTACTTCTACCAGTGTTGCATCTTCACTCTGGAAAACTTGCCAGAGTTTTACGAGGACATCTGCGACTTGATCTTCAATATCTTTAGGAAAGGCAGCGGATGTAATAATTTTCTTCGCTGCAGCAAAATCAATTCCTACTGTTGCACTTACTGGAACTTTCGCTAATTTCTCAGGAGAGGTGCGGGCGACTTCCTCAATATCCATTCCGCCGGCGACAGATGCCATGACAAGAAATGTGCGGTTGGAGCGATCTAAGAGAATTGCTAAATAATATTCTTCAACGATCGGCGCAGCAGCAGCGATCATGACGATCCCGACTCGATGGCCCTTGATGTCCATTCCTAAAATTGCATCTGCTTTGGCGCGGGCATCAACTGCTGAATCGGCTAACTTAACGCCACCTGCTTTACCGCGTCCGCCAACTTTTACCTGTGCTTTGACGACAACTTTTCCGCCACTGCTACCAATAATTGCTTCTGCAGCTTTCTGGGCTTCATCTGCAGTGCGTGCGATCTGAGCAGGTAATACAGGAACGTTGTGAGCTTCGAAGAGATCTCTCGCTTGATATTCAAAAAGATCCATAATCTCCCCTTCGCGCTAAGGGCTTAATACTAGAGGTTATCTACGGGAGTTTTTCAACTGGCGCATAGCGCAGTAATAAGCGCTTTTCACCATAGGCACCGAAATTAATCGTTGCCTCCATGCGATCTGCCTCGCCCGCCACTGCTATTACTTCACCATTTCCAAATGTGTCATGTGACACACGATCACCAACTGCAAGCTCCATAACAACACTTTTCTTTCCAGTTGCACGAGGTGGTGGCGCAGTGAAATTACGTGTTGCTTTCTTGCTTGAACTTGCGCCGGTAATTCCACCACCGCTTCGCCAATCAATAAGTTCGCTAGGAATTTCATCGAGAAAGCGAGAGGGTGGATTGTAATTTGGCGCACCCCATGATGAACGATATTCAGCGCGTGATAAATAGAGACGCTCGCGCGCACGAGTGAGACCGACATAGGCCAAGCGTCGCTCCTCTTCTATCTCATCTTTCTCGCCGAGGGTGCGCGAGTGCGGAAAGATTCCATCTTCTAAACCAGTGAGAAATACCGTGGGAAATTCCAAACCCTTTGCAGTGTGAAGTGTCATCAGCGTGACAACTCCCCCATGATCTTCGCCATCGGGAATTTCATCTGCATCGGCAACTAAGGAGACGCGCTCAAGAAATCCTGCTAAGGAGATCTCTTGATCTTCGGCTAAATCTTCAATTGGCGCTTCTTCATATTCCATCGCTACGGCGACAAGTTCTTGTAAGTTTTCTAC